>CAMWXW010000001.1 GCA_947178315.1 uncultured Desulfovibrionaceae bacterium
TTACTCTATCCTATTTTATATTCTATGTCTTCATATCATCACTACCTATGCCCGGAGCAATGACATTAGCATTACTTTGTGGTGTTATTATGGGATTTATTCCAGCTCTAATTCTTGTCTCTTTTGCAAGTGCAGTAGGTGCGTGTTGCTCTATGCTAATTGCTCGATATTTATTTAGAGATATAATTATACATAAATTTCAATCTCTTTATTGCAAGGTACAGAAAGGATTTCAAGAAGATGGCTTTCTCTATATCATATTTCTTCGACTTCTCCCTATTCCATTTTTTATTGTTAATATTATGTTAGGACTTACTCCTGTATCCGTATATATGTACTATATTGCTTCTCAAATCGGGCTTTTTCCAACTCTCTTTCTTATTGTCAAAGCAGGTGCAGAGTTAGGGCTTATAGAAAGTCCACAAGAAATATTCTCTCCTACAATCATTGCTCTTTTTGTTCTTATGGCAATTTTTCCGTTTTTGATTAAAAAGATATTTTTTCTCTTTTATAAAAAGAGTCCAGAATTGGAGTTATAAAGACAAATTCGTTCTTGCAACATATACAATGAGGAGATAGTAGATGAAATATAGAACTCTTATGGAGTGTGTTCAAGATTTGCAAAAACATAAAGAGCTGGTTATAGTTGACGCCCTAGTTGATCCCTATATTGCTCTTGGAAGTATACAGCGAAGAGCGTTGAAAAGAGAAGCACCTGCGATGCTCTTCACCAAAGTGAAAGGGACGCCTTTTCCTGTGCTCGCTAACTTATTTGGGACACGTAAGAGAGTAGATTTTCTCTTTCGCTCTTCTCTCACAAGTCTGCGTGCATTGCTCTCATTGAAAGCAGACCCTATAAAAGTAAAACATCTTTCTTTGCTATGGAAAGCGTTACCTGCACTCTATGCAACTCGTCCAAAACGTGTGAGAAATGGAAAGATAACAGAAGCAATGACAACATTAAGTCAACTTCCACATGTTCATTCATGGAAAAATGATGGAGGAGCATATCTCACATTACCACAAGTCTATACTGAAGATATGGATACTCCGGGATATATGAACTCTAATCTTGGAATGTATAGAGTACAGATATCAGGAAATGAGTTTCTACCAGATAAAGAAGTTGGTCTTCATTATCAAATCCATAGGGGAATAGCCGGACATCATGCAAAAGCACTTGCCAAGAATAAACCGTTACCTGTATGTATCTATATCGGTGGCCCTCCTGCACTTACTGTAGCAGCTCTTATGCCATTACCTGAAGGTGTTCCTGAAGTAGCATTTGCAGGTGCACTTGCTGGATTTCGTATTCCATTTGTCACAAGCCCAAATGGACTTATGATGCCAGCAGAGGCTGATTTTTGTCTTTGTGGATATATTACAAATAGTGTCAAAACAGAAGGCCCCTTTGGTGATCATGTTGGTTATTATAGCTTGCAACATGAATTCCCTGTCATGCATGTAACTCATGTATACCATAGAAAGAATGCTATTTTTCCATTCACTACAGTAGGACGTCCTCCACAAGAAGACTCTATATTTGGTGAGTTTATCCATGATATTACTTCAGATATTATTCCGAGAGAGTTTACAGGCGTTACAGAAGTACATGCTGTAGACTGTGCTGGAGTTCACCCACTTTTATTAGCAATAGCACATGAACGATATGTTCCCTATGCTCGCACACGAGAGCCAGAAGAACTACTTACTATTGGACTTTCTCTTTTAGGCCGTTCACAGATGTCGCTTGCAAAATACCTTATTGTCGGGTGTTATGAAGATAGTCCTTTACTTTCTACAAAGGATATCCCAGCATTCTTGACATATATTCTTGAGCGTACACATTTTGATAGGGATTTACATTATATTACAAAAACAACCATAGATACACTTGATTACACCGGTGCAGATTTTAATAAAGGCTCAAAACTCCTTTGGGTTGTTGCAGGAGAGCCGTATAGGAAATTACATTCTCATCTTCCATCTCACTTTTCTCTTCCACCTCATTTCTATAATGCACGTGTTTTCTTTCCGGGAATACTACTTATACAAGGAGAACCAAGCCATGCACAAAGGGGTGAGTCATCGGAAGATATGGAATCTTTGAAAGCGTACTATCAATATAATAGAGCTATGTTAGAAGGGATTGCACTTTGTGTTATTGTTGATGATGTTGCATTTGCAAGTGCTTCATGGGAAAACTTCCTATGGGTTACGTTTACTCGTTCAAATCCAGCTACTGATGTACATGGTATATGTGAACGAGTTCGCAATAAGCATTTTGAATTTGATGCTCCATGTATAATTGATGCGAGAATAAAACCATTTCATGCACCAGAACTTAAAGAGGACGAAGAGATAGAGCGAGCTGTGGATATGCTTATACAACAAAGCTCTGTACTATCACGATATCTCTTATGAGAACTATTTTGTTTATGATAGTATGTTATATATAACGTGTAAGGAGTTTTATATATTCCTCCTTTGCTCCTGAAATACGCTGTATATAATATTGATGTATATACTCAAGAGAGTTTGTAATCTCTTCTTGTAATACTGTGTGATGAGATGTATTTTCAATCACATAATCAGCATGTTCATTCTTATAGGCATCGCTGTATTGGTTTTCTATTACATAGTCTATTTTTTCATCACTCCAGCCTTTTTCTCTCATACGCTTTTTTCGTATTTCTTGTGGGCTGTGTACTGTGATAACAAGATCTGCAGGGCAGTTCTTGCGAAAGAGAGCAGACTCAAAATAGAGAGGTATTTCAAGTACTGTATATGGTGATGTTATATGTTCTTGCCAAAAAAGGTGGATTGCTTCAATAAGGAATGAGTGTATAACTCGTTCAATCTCTTCTTTATAATGTGTTGATGTACTCATAGCTTCGAGTACTTTTGCTTTATCTATGGTATCATCTGCATTGAAAAAACGATTTCCATAGGATTGCTTTAAGTAATGCCATATACTATTCCCTTTGGAGTAGAGCTCATCAATAATATCATCAGCACTACAACATGGAATTCCTGCATCGATATATTGTTGTAGTACAGTGCTTTTTCCACTCCCTGCAGAGCCTGTGAGAACAATATGTATGCTTTGTGTAGAGAGAGTACTATAGGTTTCTTCAAAATCAAGAGGTGGCATTTGGCTATAGTGTAGAGACTCACCTGTAATTGGGTGATTAAACTCTAATGTACATGCATGGAGGAGGGGACGCTGTGCAAATGAGTGATGAGCACCATAGAGAGTATCTCCAAGAATAGGAAAGCCTGTGTGTGAAAGATGGACACGTATCTGATGTGTTCTTCCAGTTGCTATACGGATATGAAGTAGGCTCACAGGATAGGGGAGTCTTCCTTGTGGGAATGTTGCTATCCTTGTGTACTCTGTATATGCAGGTTTGCCATGTGGAGAGACACACATACGTGTTTTTCGTGTTGAATCTCGACCTATTGGCTCTTCAATGACATTGTGTTCTGGAGAGAGACCTTCTACAAAAGCAAGGTAGTGTTTAGTGATAGTTCGTTCACTAAAGGCTTGTATGAGGGCATATCGTGCTTGTTCTGTTCTTGCTAAGAGAAGAAGACCAGTTGTATCTTTATCAAGCCTATGAACAATAGCAGGACGTTCTCCACTCATCTGTGCAAGTTCTGGATAATGAAAAAGAGCTCTCTGAAGCAATGTTCCATGTGGTGTGCTGATACACGGGTGGACAACAAGAGAAGCAGGTTTATTGATAACAATAAATGAAGGATCTTCATATATAACATCAAGTATACCTTCTTCTTGCGTGAGTAGGCTATGCTCTTCCGGAATAGAGATATCTATAGTATCACTATGTGCTATTTTCTTAGAAATATGTGTGCAGACTGTACCGTTTACATAGACGTAGCCTTGTTGAATGTATTGCTTAATTTTTTCTCGAGAGATACCCTTTGATTCCAGTATAGTGCGAAGGAGTTTATCTAACCGTGTGGGAAGTATACTCTCTGGGAGTGCGATATATTCTTCTTTATTCTCTATAGTATATCTACAATACATAGAACACCTTATATGCATAGTAACATCTCTTTTCTTTCTTGTATACTATTATTTCTCTCATCTCTTTTCTTTTTTATAGGAGCTATCACGCTTGGAACATAAATTGTATAGCTAGTAGCATCTGCTGTAGGGCATATTATAGAGAGGAAGAATATGATGTACGATTCTGAAGAGTTGTTACAAGATTTTATAATTGAAGCAAAAGAACATTTAGAAAGCATAGAACCGAATATATTGCGTTTAGAGAAAGAACCTGAACATTGTAGTGAAATTCTAAATGAGATATTTAGACCTATGCATTCTCTCAAAGGAGCATCTGGATTTCTAGGGCTAGAGAAGATAAATAGTCTTGCACATAAAGCAGAAAGTGTTTTAGATGAATTGCGTAAAGGAGCAATGAATATTACAAGTGAAATCACAGATGCAATTCTCGTTACAACAGATGTCCTCGGTAAAATAGTTGAGCATCTTGAAGAGCATGGAGTTGAAGGTGATATTGACACAGGTGATATATCAGAAGTATTACAACGCATTCTATCAGGTGAGGAGATAGCTTCAACTCAAGGTACAAATTCAATTGCAACAGCTACAGGTAGTGATACATCATCTACAAAAATGATATCAGAAAGTATCGTAGATATTGAAAAAGCAAAAGTACAATTTCTTGAAAATCCAGAGAATGCTGAGTATGTAACACTACTTCTTACTTCATTAAGAGCCTTACTTGAAGAGGTTGAAAAAGAAGACTCTGAAGATATTATTCATGCTATACAAAACACTATTGAAATCATAGAGAAAACACAGACAAAGGGAATGGATTTTACTCCTTTGCTTCCCTTATTGGAGCAAGAACTTGCAATTATTATTGACTTAAGCAAAGAACTGTTTTTACAACAGGAAACAGCCGGACAACATTGTATCAATGCATTGCAACGAGCATTAGATTCATTTATGAGTGAGCCTTCCCTTGTAGAGAATGTAGATGTCTTATATGATGTGCTTTCTATTGCAAAAAAGTATGCAGAAGAGTGTGAACTTGATGATGCTGCTATGACGGCAAAAAATACAGCAGAAATTATCAGAAAGGCAAAAGAAGACTCTGTAGATATTACTTCTTTAGTAGGGATACTCTCTCAAGAGGTATCAATATTGATAGAGTTGTTAGAACAGTCAAGTGATACACAAGGAGAAACACAGGAAGATATAGTCTCATCTGATCTACAAAATGAAGGTGAACAGCATATCGTAAAAGAGCAGAATGCAACTGTACATAAAGAGAAAAATAAGAAGGAGGGACAACAACAAAAGGATACAAAAGAGAGTGATAAAGTTAAACATAATGGATTCATACGGGTTGATCATCATAAACTTGATCAGCTAATGAATCTTATTGGTGAACTTATTATCACACGAAATAGATATAGTTTACTTGTTCGTTCTTTGGAAGATGAAGAGAGAACTGTAAAAGATATAGCACGTATTGCACAGAGCCTTACAGAAACAACCTCTTCTATGGCACGTATATCAGATGCGTTACAAGATACCATTATGCAAGTACGTATGGTTTCACTTTCTGCTACATTTAGTAGATTGCCCCGTTTAGTTCGAGATATCAGTAAGAAGAGTGGAAAAGAGGTAGAACTCCATATCGTAGGTGAGGAAACAGAGCTTGATAAGAATATGGTAGAAGCTCTTGCTGATCCACTCTTACATTTGATACGTAATGCTGTTGATCATGGTATTGAATCCCCTGAAGAAAGGTTACATGTCGGAAAACCAGAAAAAGGGAATGTCTGGATACGAGCATTCCATAAAGGTAATTCTGTTGTCATAGAAATTGAAGATGATGGAAAAGGAATGGATCCCGAACGATTAAAAGAAGTCGCTTTAGAAAAAGGACTCATTACACCAGATGAAGCAAAGTTTATCACTAATGATCAAGCCTTTGAACTTATTTTCTTACCCGGATTTTCCTCTGCGAAAGAGATTACTGATATCTCTGGAAGAGGTGTTGGTATGGATGTTGTGCGAACAAATATTAAGGGATTAAAGGGAACAATCTCAATCCATTCTGTGCTGGGTAGTGGAAGTATATTCACTCTTTCATTTCCTCTTACTCTTGCTATTATAGAAGCTCTTATGGTAGAGGTGAGAGGACAAACCTTTGCTATTCCTCTTGATACTGTATCAGAAACAACAAAAATCTCAAAAGTACATATCAAAAAAATACAAGATATAGAAGCGATTACCTTGCGTGGAGAAGTATTAAGTATAGTTCATTTAGCTGATAAATTAGGATTTGCAAAAGAGCATACTATTCCAGATATTATTTCTGTTGTCATTGTTACTATAAATAATAAAAAAGTTGGGTTTATTGTTGATAAGCTCCTTGAGAGACAAGAGATAGTTATTAAATCACTTGGAAATTATCCTATTGTTCATACTGGAATTTCTGGAGCAACTATTACAGGAGATGGAGGAGTTATATTGATTATCAATCCTCATGATATTTATACTATGTCTACAAGGAAGTCTGTATAGTAAAATAGAGTGAGGGGAAAGAAAATGCTCTTTCATTCTCACTCTATTCTTAGAGCTAATCCCACTCTCGCTTATCTTCAATAGGACGTAAATTATTTCCTAAACTGTTGGGGGGAACTATCTTAACAGTAGGACGTAATTTTATCTTCTCTCGGAATACATGGAGTAATTCATCTTCACGAGCAAATGTTTGTGGTGCTTCTATGAAAAGAACAATCTCATCAATTCCTTCAGCATTAGTTACTTCTATCTGCCATCGCTTAATTTCTTCAAAGTCTGCCATTAGTTGTTCTACTTGGTGAGGGTAGACAAATAATCCCTTAATTCGTGCTGTTGTATCTACTCTTCCTAAAATTCCACCTAATCGTGGTCCCATTCTACCACATGAGCAAGGGCTTGTATCTATATAAGAAAGATCGCCTGTTGCAAATCGAATAAGAGGGTATGTTTTATTAAATACTGTAACAACAACTTCTCCAACCTCGCCTTCTTTTAAGGGGACTCCTGTATCGGGGTGGCATATTTCTACATAGCATCGATTTGATATATGAAGTCCTGTATTGTAATAGCATTCATATCCAATACAACCTACATCTGCAGTACCGTATGCTTGACGTAATACCATCTCAAATTTCTTTTCAAGCGTTGCTCTGGTTTTTTCTGTGAAACGCTCTCCAATAACAAAAGCAACTTCGAGAGCAAAATCTTTACGGAGGTTAAAGCCTTTCTCTTCTGCTTTTTGTGCAAGAAGTAAAAGATAGCTAGGTGCTCCTACAAAGCCTGTTACTTTTAATTTATTCATGATGTCAATATGAGTCATCATATCTGTGCTTTGTCCTGCTGGAATAACTGCACATTCAAGGTTACGTAATGGCTCTTCAAAAACAAGACCTGCTGGAGATAAGTGATAATTAAATGCAACATGAACGATATCTCCGGGGCGAAATCCTATGGAGTAAAATGCTTCTGTATACCCCCAGTAGTCGTCATCTTTATCTTCTGGATCGAAAATAGGACCTGGAGAAAGGTAAATTCTGCGTAGTTCTCCTATATCCTTTGTTAACATACCTCCAAGACGAGGACCTATCGATTGTAAAAATATGAGTTCACTCTTTTTCAAGATAGGAGCATGCTTTAAGTCTGATAACGAAGAAAATTTCTCTACATTAAACTGGGCTCTATCAAATCGCTTTTTTACATCGTCTGAATATCTATATGCGTATTGTAGGAGTTCTTTTATTTGAGCAATATAGTATTGTTCACGTTCTCCAGCATCTAATACTTCTTTCCTACTATAAATACCTTCTGTTCTATCTTTTCTCGTCATCGATTAGCCTCCAAGTCTATGTGATATAGAGAACAATTGTAGTCTTTTCAGCACTAACGTACTAACACGTTATAGAAAATATATTGTTCTACACTATAACAGTTTTATATATACTATGCAAGGAATAAAAATAAAAGGAGTGAGCAGTCGTTCTTTTTTGTCTATTATTTGTTGTGTTTATGTGTATGAGGAAGTTAGATTCTCTTGCTTTATTCTATGATATATTTTTGTCATTTTATATATTGTACAGTCAATATTACAGAAATATAAGAATATATAATTATTTATAGAGTTCGAGATAGAGTATGTCCAAATGATTCTAGCAGTTTTACTGTATATTCTGATTGTAAATATCCTAGTGCATGTTTTGCATGTGGAGCTTTATATATAGGAATGCTTGGGAAGTTCTCTTGGATAAGATAATATGGAACGACATCATCATCATCTGTACTGTAAATATATATCTGTTTATCTTGTATAAGTTCGTAATATGTAAGATAAAGCTTCTCGTAATCAGAATAGAGCTGTGTAATATTTACTACTTCCTGTGGAGGTGGGAGTGATGAACGTGTACAGAATGCATAAAGAGTCTGCATTGTATCTCTATGAAGTTGTCGCTTCATGATATCAAGTTGAGTTTTGCGTTCTTTATAGGTGCCTATAAAGTCAACGAACGCTTGTAGGCCAATATATATATCAAAATGAATATCGCTTTCTAATAAATGGATAAGTCCAAGTGAGTGCCCAACACCAATCCGTACTGTTGACTCTATACACTCTGTACAGACTGAACCATAATATCCTCTATCCCATATTGTGTAAGGGAAAGAAAACGAAGATGTAAGATGCGTCCAGAAAGACGCATCACAACCAAAGCCATGCATGAATGTGTAAGAGAGTGTAGGTGTCATATTATTAAAAAAGATAGCGGAAGCTAAAGATAACATCTATGCCACTAAGACTACGAACTGAGATATTGGTAAGATGTGGAGTAGAGTATCCAACATAGCGAACAGTGAGGTCAAGAATGGTGTCTTTTTTGACAGCATACCATGTTCCTAGTCCTGCCTGCCATACAAAATTTCCGTATGAACTTCCGCTTCCACTATGGGCTCCTTCTTGTTCTATTGACATAATAGAAACACCAATACCACCCTGCGTATATATTGCTAGTTGAGGGATAATATGCCAATCTAAGTAGATATTAGTAAAGATAGTGTGGGTTGTAATCCCTACTGATGCTAGGATATCTCTACTCTGTTGTGTTTTATCTTTTGTGCGAAATAGGTATTCAAACTCTATACGTAGACCAAAGGGCTTCATGAAGTAATATTGTCCCCCGAAGGCTGTCCCTATATTGAATGAAGAAAGATTACTCCTTTTCTTTTTCTGTGTTGTGGTATCTTTGAGATCAATTAATGTTGCAGAATAGCCGAGTTTTCCTGCTAAATAGACATGAAATGTATTGTGTTCTTCTGCATATGCCGAGGTGCATAGTCCACTTAGAAGAAGGAGCGTTGTGAGTAATAGCCTTTTCATTATTTCTTTCCTTATACCGAATCTATATTAATTATCTTAAGAAATCTCTGTGTAAATGGTATCGATGAACTTGTAGGCAGAGTCATTCTAGCTTCTACTTACAAAGGAGTCTATTTGCATAGTAAGCATTTTTAGATATAAAGGCAAATCCTTTTATTCTATTTTTATAATGAGTCCTTGTTATCTTTTGTATCTTTCTTCTTATCGTATTCTTTCTGTGTCCCTATATGTCGATGTATGTATAATATAGCTAATATGCTTTTGTAATTGAGTCTATTTCGTAAATGAAGAGTCTACTATCATAAGAGGATTTTCTTAGACACTTTATATGGTTGTATTGGTGAGAGTAGACGTAGAGAGTGGAAGCTTTGAAAGAGCCCCAATTTTTGCTTGCTTGTTTTTTATTTGTAACATATAGTAGTATATCAATAATATCTTGCTCTCCTTGCTACTATGGATATGTCCATATTCTACTATATCATGTTTTCGATCATCTCCTAATAGAGAGATAGAACAGTCTATTAAATAGGATACATTATGAAACATCGTTTATTTACAATGATACTTGTTGTATGGTGCTATGTATTTCATACAGTACTTGTGCTTCCATTAGCACGGAGTGCAGAACGTTCACTAACTCCTTTCCAATCAAATCAAGGTAGGGGTGAATTCTTTATAAAAGATATACCCTTTAATGAAAAAGTTCTTTTAGAACAGGTAGTAGCTCTGGCTTTAGAGGATAAAGGGAATTCAAAGCTCTTAGTCCCTGAGAGTGTTCTTTTTAGTACTATCTCTGAATATGTAGAGCCTATATCTGATTCTTCTCATGAACATGTTTCACTTGATATCCTTGCTATTGAAAATCAACATATAGCACATTCTCGACACTATAGTGAGTACACAGCTTTTGAATATAGCGAAGTAGAACGTCCATCTAAGGTACATATTTATCGCTCTACAACTGCTCTGCCTTTATTTTATAAAGATATTGGGCTTGATGATGAGACAGCTCCTCTCCCTTTTACTATAATGCTTTTTGGTAACTATATGCAAACAAAAGTAGTTACCTCTAATTTTCAAGGTTCGTCGCTAGTACAAGATATATCATTCGGGAATATATCATTTGGTGACTTTAATATGCCTCTTACTGGTTTTGCAGATATCAGAGAAGTAGAGCAACGTTTTGTCACTGGAGGAGCACGATTTGCTGTTAATGTCTTACCATTCTGGTCTGTTTATGGAATACTTGCCTGTAGTACGGGAAGTACAAAATCAGCTGTCAATGTAAAAAATATCTATATGAAAGATGTTGAACTCAAAGCAAATACAGGGAATAGTTTCACCGATGCTCTGATTAATGGAATAATCCAAGGAATGGGCGATAGGCTTCTTGTGCGTGAAGGCTCTATGCCATTTGTTATGGATTTTGACGCATTTTCTACAGGAATTGGTACGACACTAGCTATTGGAGGAAAGCTCTTTTTTACTACTGTAGATACAAACTATGTTATTACAAGTGTTGAAAGTGCACAGATTATGATTCACACAATAAATGCTTCTGCACGAGTAGGTATGCACAAAACAAAGGCTGGACAGCAAATGGCGATATGGTTAGGTGCAAGCTATATGGAAAATATCGTTGGTAGCAAAAAGTTAGGAGCTGTGATGTCCGTAGAGCGTTTAAGCGATCTCTTTCAATTAGATGGTCTAGCTCAGAGTATTGTAGGGAATAAACCTGCTGATATCAAATGGTCTGTAAATCAAAAACCCCTTAATGTCTTTAGTGCGCTTGTAGGACTTAGATATTCTCCAAAGAGAAATTTTGATATCGTAACAGAAGTTGGATTTATCGATAGAGTCAATGTTATGGTGAGTGCAGCGTATAACTTCTAAAAAGAGGTACGTGCTAGATAGTGGCAACATGGCTTTATTCTTGATTCTGTAGCTATTCTATAGTAGAATAAATAAGTTATTTATGAGGGATATTCCTTTGTTGGAGTAAGTACTCTTGTACTAATTTGTGCTATAGAGGTAGGATATGGAAGTAGTCTTAGTCACAGGGACAGCAGGGTTTATTGGATTTCATACAGCGAAAGTATTATTGGAATCTGGATATGCTGTTATTGGTATAGATAATTTTTGTGACTATTATGATGTGAGGTTAAAAGAAGATAGACATAGAATTTTAGAGCAATATCCTCACTATACAGGACATAGAATAGATATTTGTGATGCTTCTCGTATGGAGGCAATTTTTGAAGAAAACTCTGTTGACTATATTATTCATCTAGCTGCACAAGCAGGTGTTCGCTATAGTTTAGAGAAGCCTACACTCTATATTCAAACAAATGCACTTGGATTTGGTATTCTTATTGATTTAGCAAGACGATATGCAGTGAAGCATTTTATCTATGCCTCTTCTAGTTCTGTATATGGAGCAAATACCCGTATTCCTTTCAAAGAAACAGATTGTGTTGAAGAACCCCTCAGTGTCTATGGTGCAACTAAGAAAGCAAATGAGTTGATTGCGTATTCATATAGCCATTTATTCCAGCTACCTACTACTGGATTGCGATTTTTTACAGTCTATGGTCCTTTTGGCAGACCTGATATGGCTTTCTTTAAGTTTACAAAAGCACTATTCGAAGGGACACCAATAGATCTCTATAATAATGGTGATATGAGAAGGGATTTTACCTATATTGATGATATTGTAACTGGTATACTTGGTGTACTAAAGAGTATTCCTGATAAAGAGCCACCATATGTTATATATAATATAGGAAATACGATATGTGTACCTTTAGAGCAATGTATTGATATCTTAGAAAGAGCGACAGGTAAGAAAGCAAATATACGATATCTACCTATGCAAGATGGTGATATGTATGCAACCTATTCTGATATTACAGCATTACATAACGCTGTTGGCTATACTCCCACAACATCAGTAGAAGAGGGCATACCTCGTTTTGTAGACTGGTATAAAGAATACTATAAAATAGCATAAGAGAGTATATAGATATATATTTTTATCACTGCATACTACAAATGATACTTGCTCTATATACAATAATATCATTTGTAGTAGTAATTCTACTATAGCATATTAGGCAACCATAGGTAATGGAATCCTGCTTCGAGAGAAAATGCTTCTGGAATAAATCTCTCTTCACCTAACTTCATACTCATATTACTATACTCTGTACCATCAGGAAGATCAGTTCTTCTATATGTAACTACTTTTACCTTCTCTATATTGAGTTCCTTTTTTATTTGGGTAAGAGTATCTTCAAAATATCCTATAGAATCAATAAGCCCCATGTCTAATGCTTGATTTGCCGTGAGTATACGACCATCTTTATAGAGAGTATGAGTTTGTGCTTGAGGTCTATTTTCTGTAACGAGATGTTGGAATCGGGTATTCATTGAATCTACAATCGCACGGACAATATTAGTCTCTTCAGGAGTAGGTTTACGAAGAATAGAGCCCATATCTTTCATTGCTCCAGATGTTACTGTAGATGTCTCAATACCTATTGATTTAAGAGTTTCAGCTATAGAAATACGTGTTACGATAACTCCAATACTTCCTGTTATGCTTGTTGGGTGAGCCATAATTGAGTGGCTTGCAAGAGCAATATAATAGCCTCCAGATGCTGCTACATCCATCATGAGAGTATATATTTTTTTGTTTCCTTCCATACGAATACGGTTGATTTCATTATATAAAATATCACTTGCCGTTACAGAACCACCAGGTGAGTTGATTGCAAGAATAATTGCTTTTACAGAAGTATCTTTCTGTGCAAGTCGGAGCTGAGCAGTTACTTCTTGTAATATACTAGGGTGTGAGTTAAAAATACCTTCTTTTGGAATGCTTGAAATTACACCTGTTATATGTATAAGTGCAACTTTATCTGTTCCAGAACCACTGAGTGTTTTTTCAGAAAAGGCTTGAGGAGGACTAAATAATCCAAAGTCTCCACAGGCTGTTATTAATAGTGATATAACGAGTATCATCATAATGCGTATACTCATATAGCCTCCTTAAAAGTATGCTATGTCTTCTACATAGTCCATCATAATGCATCTATATAGTATACATGTCATATGTACGTAAAGCAATACATATATCTTTGTAGATTATGTGGCTGTATATTGGTACGTCTCATAGAATAGAGATGATAACTATGAAAGGGTAGTGTTCTTTTATAATCGTTTATGATGAGAGTGCTAAAAATGCACTATACGCTCGAGCAACATAGCTTGTTGAAGGCAAGAGTGTTTGTGTAACATGCTGATGTTTAGGAACTCTAGGTTCTCCTATTGAGTATGTATGTATTGTATTGGCTTCTTGTACAAGTGAGTGTGCAGATGTCGTGTACTCAATAATGACATCTGTGAAATATTCATGTTCTAAAAAAGAGTTAACACTCTCAAGAAGCATAGGCTTATAATAATGCATTTCTTGGAAAGAAGAGGAGTCATGCGTTCCAACGATAAGATGTTTCTGTTTTGTACCAATAGGATATATATAGGATATGATAGGCTCACCTACAATACTATCCCACTGCTTCCATAGAGGAAAGAGTTTACGTGAGATATCGAGTTCATCAAGAAGATTCGTATTTTTACTTTTTTGTAACGCATAATGTAAATAAGATTGTACTTCCATATCTGTTCTTATAGCATGAGAGAGGAGTATATTGCAATATCTCTGTGATGTCTTGATATATCTATGTTATAAGAGTTCCTTTGCTTTCTTTATATTATTTAAGTTTATATATGATAATGATACTCTATAACTACTGAAGAATATACGCATAATCAAGTAATAACAGGTTTAGAAATAAATTCTCTCTCTAAACAATCTAGAGATAATTTTATATACAGGAATATAGACTAATACAATGTTACTCAAGACTATGTCTATATCTCATAGATTGGCGTAATGTCTCTTTATCCATAAATTTTACCTCTGCTCCAAGAGGGATACCTTGTGCAAGTCGTGTAATTGCAATATGAGGATATTCTTTTTTTATGAGATGTGAGAGTGAAGTAATTGTGTTTTCAGCTTCTAGTGTTGTACCAAGTCCAAGTATGACTTCTTCTACCTTTCTTCTTTCTAACGCTGTCCGTAATCTCTGTATATCAGAGCTATCAAGATGTACTCCTGAAGTGCTTTCACTTGGTGTTAGAACAAGATAACGTCCCTTATAAAAACCTGCATTTTCTATGTGGAGAAAACTATCCCATTCTCTCACAATACAAAGGAGAGTATCATCTCGACCTGTATCTGAACAGAGAGAACATATTTCTGTATCAGAAAGTGTGCCACAGTGGGTACACTTAAATAGAATATCACGGAGTGAAGCTATATTTGTACCTAATGTTTTTACATCACGCTCTGGTAAATCGAGGAGAAAAAGGGCACAACGAAGTGCTGATTTTGGGCCAAGTCCGGGAAATTTCTGGAGTTGCTCTACTATGGTGCGTAGTGCTTCTGGTATATTTTCATTCATAGCTCTACCTATAGAAGACCAGGAATAGAGAATCCACCTGTAACACTAGACATATGTTCTTCTATCATGCCCTTGACTTTTTTTTGTGCATCGTTGATTGCTGTGATAATGAGATCTTGTAACATATCTTTATCTTGTAAAGCAATAGGATCAATGTGTAATGCTGTGATAGCATGCTCTCCATTGACTGTTACAGAAACAATTCCTCCACCACTTGTCGCTTCAACAGTCTTTGTTTTCAACTCTTCCTGTAAGGACTCTAGCTTTTTTTTCATTGATTGTGCTTGTTCTAATAATTTATTCATTCTAATCACCATCTCTTTGAGAAAACGAGTACTCTTAATATGTTGTAGTATGAAGACTATTTTTCTTAGTTATTATAATAGTTACAATCGATATTCTAATAGGGACGTGTTATTTCATACGATATATTATTCGACCACGTGAAAAATCATAGGGGGAGAGTTCTACTTTTACTTTGTCTCCGGGTAATATCCGTATATAAAATTTTCTCATCTTTCCAGAAATATGAGCCAGTACAGTATGTCCGTTATCTAATAGAACTGTAAACATTGCATTGGGTAATGCTTCTTGTACTACTCCATCAGCCTCTATTCCTTCTTCTTTTGCCATTGGTTCTCCTTGATTATGTTTCTAAAGAATACATAATATATCTAGTTTTTGTCAAGTAGTTTACAATATATACTTGTTGAGCATATGTTCTTCTTGCAAGAATCAGTGCGTATTTTACTCTCATGACATGAGTGAGTAGATATCTCTTGTAAGTCTATGTATAATCAAATAAGAAGGAGTCTCGTAGAGAGAGCTTATGTGAAATAAGAAGAGAGAGTGCATAACTTGAGTCTCTAAGCAGACGTAGTGTAATACTTCATAATACTATTTGTATAAACTCCATTCATACATAGAGCTGATAGTGAAAAAGTATGTAGATATACTCTTCATAGGTAAGGGAAGAAGTGTCTAGAGGTCGCTTATAATGATAAAATATACTTTATCTTATGTTCCTATTGTATTTGCTCCTAGTTGGTATCTTGATTTGTATCATACATATTTTGTGTAATGCACTTTATAGAGATATCTATGAGATATAAGGTACGTACTCAAGAAAAGTAGTGAGAAGTCTAGACATTTGCTAGATATCTCTTTATAGTTACTTTATGGATACTATAGAACATAAGCCCGAAATATTATCACCGGCTGGGGAAATGGAATCTGCTCTTGCAGCTATACATGCAGGTGCAAATGCTATATTTTTAGGACTTAAACATTTTTCTGCACGAATGAAGGCAGAAAATTTTACTATTCCAGATGTCGCTAAACTCACCGAACTTGCACATAAACATGATGCAAAAATATATATAGCACTCAATACGCTTGTGAAGCCTGATGATGTTTCATCTCTCAGCAATCTTATTGCCCGTCTTGTGCATGATGTACAACCAGATGCGTTTATCATACAAGATGTAGGTATCATCTCCATTGCACGACAAGCACATTTTAAGGGCGAAATTCATCTCTCGACATTGGCAAATATAACAAGTCTCGATGCTATGTATACCGCAAAAGCACTCGGTGCAGATAGAGTTGTATTGCCAAGAGAGATTCACTTAGATGAATTGCAATCTCTCAATGCATCGTGTCCTGAAGGGCTTGCCTTAGAACTCTTTATTCATGGAGCTCTTTGCTATATGGTTTCTGGACGTTGTTATTGGTCGAGCTATCTTGGAGGGAAGAGTGGATTACGGGGGCGATGTGTTCAACCGTGTCGTAGAGTATATACACAAGGAGGAAAGCAGGGGAGATTTTTCTCTAGTCTCGATCTTTCCCTAGAAAACTTGATTTATGATATTCTTCCTTTACACCGTATTTCTTCATGGAAGATAGAAGGACGTAAAAAAGGTCCACATTATGTATATCATGCAACAAAGGCATATCGACTCTTACGTGATTATCCCAATGAACCAGACGTCATTAAAGAAGCTCATACATTATTACAATATGCCATTAGTAGAGAGACAACATCTTCTATTATAACATCATCTAAGAAAAATACTCCTGTTGAGCTATCAAAGCATACAAATACTGGTATTGCTATAGGGAATGTCATCAAAAAGGGAGATGGTTTTGTTCTACAGGTAGAAAAGCCGTTATATAGAGAAGATGCCATACGTATTGGATATGAAGATGAAGCATGGTATACAACGATACATATAAAAGAAAATACTTCTCTTGGAGCTGAAATCCCTATTAGTTTTGGAACAAAAAAGACTCCTAAAAAAAGTGTGACAGCATTTTTAATCGATAGAAAAGCTACGCTTCCTAAGAAGGAGTTGCGAGCTTTGCGTAAGGAATTAGAAAGTATAGCACATACTGTGAGTAAACAGCCTTCATTTCGTCCTCAATTTGCACGCTCTGTTCAAACAGCCTTTACAGGGATACAGAATTTACAATCTGCTATACCAAAAGGAAAAGAGAATAAACAACAAGGACTCTCACTATGGCTTTCTCCACGAACTGTTCGTGAGGTTTCTCGAACTATCACACCTAGAATAACATGGTGGCTTCCTCCTGTTGTATGGCATGAAGATGAGTCCTCATTTCGTTCTCTTATACGTCATGTATGTAGGAATGGTGCGAAACGTTTTGTATGTAATGAATTTATGCAGTATTCACTATTACCGGAATCAGCAATAAAGATGCTTGGTCCATTTTGTAATATATCTAATGTTGCAACACTACATCTTGCTAAGGAGTGTGGATATACAAAAGCTATTGCTAGTATGGAGCTAAGCAAGGAAGATTTACATAGTTTAGCTAGGCAGAGTCCTCTTCCTCTTGGTCTGGTAACAAAAGGATATTTCCCAATAGGGATTACTCGATTTAGTCCTCAAGGGATATCTTTAGATAGTTCCTTTCGCAGTGCCTTAAAAGAAGATTTTTGGGTGAGGAAGTATGGAAGTAGCTATTGGTTTTATCCAGCTTGGGAGTTGGATTTATCTTCATTCGAGAATGAGCTTATAGGTATGGGATATTCTTTCTTTGTGCATATTACAGAACATGCACCTAAGGGTGTAGCTATTGTGCGTAAACAGAGTACATTTAATTGGAATTTATCCTTATTATAAGTATACTGTATTGAGGCATATAGAGGAGAGTATATTTCTCTAAGGAGATTCTTCTTTTTTGTAGGCTAGGGTATTTTGTTCTATGTGGAACATAAAGAGTGAGAAAGACTATGTGTTTTTCTATGGTAGTATTACCCATCTAAGGTGATGGTATATATAAAGGATAATGTATGTATCATAATACGTATTTGCGTAACAATAAAGTTTTACAACGTATACTTTATGGACAAAATCTACAAGTTCATAATCTTATATTACCTTTTTTACTTGTTGATTCAGATGAGTTAGTGCAGAGTACTACTGCATATTCTATGCAACCAGTAACACAGGATATGCTTTATAAACAACTTGCTATCTATACAAAAAAGGGCTTGCATGGTATTCTTCTATCCCTCTATACTACTGCTGAAATGCTCTCTCCTGCCCTTGTTGAAAAGCGATCATCTTCTCTTGCTAATAGTATACGTTATATTAAACAGATGTATCCAGAGCTTCTGATTATTGTAGATATCTCTACAACACTTGCAAATAAGGACTATATGTTTGGTATAGAACGTAATGGTACAGTGAATATTGATGCAACGATTGATATCCTTACTGAACTTGCTGTTCTTTATGCAAAAGCAGGTGTTGATATTCTTCTCCATTCTGGTATGCTACATACACTTACACGAAGTATTAAAAAAACATTACAAAGTCATAGTATATATCATGTTGCTCTTATGAGCTATGCTATGCAGGCCAAAGATGCCTTTGCTAGTCTTTTGAAAGAGAGTCCAGAGAAAGAACATGTAGGTATATATGCTTCTAAAGAGCAGTTTATGGCAATTGCACATCATGAAGTGCGAAGTGGGGTAGATATTTTAGTGGTTAGCCCTCTTATGCTTTCGTTCGATGCTATGGCTACAATTGCAAATACTATTGATCTCCCTCTTTTTGCATTTCATACATCTACAGAATACTCTGTCCTTCGCTGTGCTATTGAGAATGGATTGATTGATGAAGAGGAGAGTCTTTGCTCTCTTTGTTTTGCTACACTGAGAGCTGGTGCAAAGGCAATTATAACCCCGTATACCCCTGTCTTACTTGATATATTAAATAAATCGTAATGATATATTTTTATGACGATAGCTATCTGAGTTATGTTCAACATATAGAAGAGAGATACATTATAAGTAAAGTTTTTATGACTTTCCTTTCTTCTATGAGTGTATATTTTATAGCTAAGCTCTTGAATGATATGTAAGAATGCTGTATACTGTGTTCAAGAATATGAAGTTACATTATATAGGCGAACTATGGATACAGTAACACATTGTCTTATTGGGACATTTACATACTCATTATTACCTCGAGTATATAAAGTAAAAAATCTTTTATTAGCTTCTATTGTTTTAGCAAATATACCTGATATTGATGTATTGTTTGCGTACACACAAGAGCTTTATTTAGCACTTCATCGTGGAATAACACACTCGATATTTCTTGTGCCTCTGATATCGCTTCTTTTTGCTTATATCATTATGCGTTGGATTATCCCGAAGGAGACACAATGGCGTTATGCCACAATGTATGGCTATGTCGTCCTCCTTCTTATGGAGCATATCTATGCAGATGTTGTTACTAATTATGGGACAATGATTTTTATGCCTTTTAGTGCTATACGTATTCGTATCCCTGGTCTCTTTATTATTGATTTAGTTGTAATAGCATTACTTATCATAGGAAGTATTTTAGGATTCAAAAGACGATATAAAGGAGCATATTCTATTGCAGTGCTTCTCTTCTTCTATCCTCTTCTATCCTATGGAATTGGTTCTTTTGTAGAGCAGAGTGTACACACACGTTATGCTCCTCTTCTCTCTGAAAAAAGCCGTGTTATTGTATATCCTGCACCATTTGCTCCTTTATATTGGAATGTGATTATTGAAGATGATACTACATATTATCAAACTAAAATAAATATAGTGACACAATCTATTACACCTCTTATACAATATTCTAGACTTGATGATGAATTTATTGAGTCGCTCAAAAAACAAGGTCGATTTTTTCAACTCTATAGCGCATTTGCAGATGATATGCTTGTTATTACCAAACGTGATGCAGATAAAATATCTCTTGCTCCTTTATACACTATTCCTATAGGAGAGAAAGCCTTTGGGAATACATCTTCCTTTTTAGAAATTACACTCCATGAAAAAGATAATGTAATTGAAAAAATAGATCTCTTTCCTGCTATATTTCTATGGCGTTATGATACTCCTGCTATTATAGTTGAAGAGCCATTTAGCTTGCCTAATATGAGTGCCTTATAGATATAGTTCTACGTGGAACAGAGGGAAGATAACAAGTATTTATGTGTAGAGATTTTATCTCTTTCTTGAAATACTGTGATGATAGGGAGGAGGAAGAGATTCATACTTGATACACGTTCAGAAATTTTGTATACTGAGATACGTAGAGTATCAATAGTCTCTTCTTCTGTGTAAAGGAGGATACATGGCTAGGATTATTGCCATAGCAAATCAAAAAGGCGGAGTAGGAAAAACAACAACAGCAATAAATCTTGCTTCTGCTCTTGCAATTATGGAGAAAAAAACTCTCCTTATTGATTTCGATCCACAAGCAAATGCAACAAGTGGACTTGGTATCGATACAACAGGTGTAGAAAAAAGTCTCTATGATGTCTTTTTTACTCCAGAAAATATATATGAGGCAATACAGCCAACACAAGCTAACTTCTTATTTGTTCTTCCTGCAAGTACAGATTTAGTAGCAATTGAATTAGAGCTTGTGGATAAATTGGGAAGAGAGTATTATTTAGCAGACTTATTAGCTCCTATCTATGATGAATTTGAATATATTATTATTGATTGTCCTCCTTCTTTGGGACTTATTACTCTCAATGCCTTATGTGCAGCAAAAGAGCTACTTATTCCTTTGCAGTGTGAATTCTTTGCATTAGAAGGAATAGTGAAGTTATTACAGACGTTTGAACAAGTGAAAAAACGTCTTAATCCTCAGCTTAAACTTTTAGGGGTTGCTCTGACAATGTATGATAGTCGTAATAATCTCACAAAAGAGGTAACATCAGCAGTAACACAATATTTTGGTGCTTCGCTCTTTACGTCTGTTATTCCACGAACTGTTCGGCTTTCAGAAGCTCCAAGTCATGGAAAGAGTATCTTGCATTATGATATACGTTCTCGAGGAGCAGAGGCATATATCGCATTAGCAAAAGAGGTCAGTGAACGTATAGCAGTTGATAAAATTGGGAGAGTACAAAATATATGAAGCAAGTACGCAAAGCAATGGGCGGTGGAGTTGATAGTCTATTTAATAATTCACGAGTCTTACAAAATCTTGATGATACAACAAAAGAATTGATGCAAGTTCATAGCATTTCTATCAATAGAATAACTCCTAATGCAGAACAACCGAGAAAACATTTTTCACAAGAAAGCTTACACGAGCTTGGAGAGAGTATACGTCAACATGGAATTTTGCAACCATTAGTAGTTAAACCAAGTGTTCATACAACTGGAGCATATACTATTATTGCAGGAGAAAGAAGATATAGAGCTGCAAAAGAAGTAGGTATAAAAGAAGTCCCTGTCATTATCCATGAGGTTGAACTAAAGGAAGCATTTATCTTAGCACTGACAGAGAATATGCAACGAGAGGCCTTGAATCCATTTGAAGAGGCTCAAGCATTATATTCATTAAAAGAGCATTTTGGTTTTACACAAGAGGAGCTTGCAGGGACACTTGGAAAGAGTAGATCTACAATAGCTAATTTACTACGGCTTATGAATTTGTGTGAGAGTGCTAAGGAAGCTCTTCGACAAGATGTAATTTCTCTTGGCCATGCAAAAGTCTTATTGAGTCTTACTGATAAAGAACAACAAAAAGAAGTTCTTGATATTACAATACAACGTGCATATTCTGTAAGAGAAGTAGAAGAACTCATTGCTTTATATAAGAAGAAGGAGGAAGAGAAGTCTAATCCAACAAAGAAGAGAAAGAAGAGTTCACAACAGATGCGTGAAATAGCAGATAGAATGAGTAGACGTTTTGATACAAGAGTAAAAATTACAGGAACAGAAGAAAAAGGAAGTATTGTTATTTCATTCACTTCAAAAGAGATGTTACAAAGCCTTCTTACTGTACTAGACGAGGAGTGATAACGATATGAGGAAGACGATAGAAGACTATAAAGATATTGTTCAGAGTTGGAAAAATGTACGTGTTCTTATATTGGGCGATGCTATGCTTGATGAATATATTATAGGTAATGCTACTCGTATTTCTCCAGAAGCACCTGTCCCAGTGGTGCATGCTCAGGACTATAAAACACATTTAGGTGGAGCATGTAATGTTGCACGTAATATAAAAGCACTTGGTGGGACGCCAATTCTTGTCTCTTTTGTCGGAGATGATACGTATGCAGATAGATTGCGAGAACTTTTGAAAGAAGAGGATATTGAGTCATGTCTTTTTACGCTTCCTCATATTCATACAACAGTAAAAACTCGTGTTGTTATTGAGCGACAACAAATAGTGCGTATAGATAGAGAAAATATAGCACATCCATCAGAAGAAGTTGTTAATGATGTAGTGAATGCAGTACAAGAACTCATAACAGATATAGATGTTGTTATTTATTCTGATTATGCAAAAGGTTTTTTTACTGCATCTATGATTGACGAGCTTAAAAAGGTTTGGGGAAAGCAAGAGCAGAGTCCTAAAATTTTAGTTGATCCAAAAGTATCTAATATCTCACTTTTTACAGATGTATTCTTAATCACTCCTAATAGTAAAGAGACGCATGAAAGTACTGGGGTTGCAATTGGAGATGAAGATGGATTATATAAAGCAGCCCGTATTTTATTTGATAGATGTAACTGTTCACATGTTCTAACTACATTAGGAGAAAGAGGAATGGCTCTCTTTACATCGAGAGAGAATATGGAATATGTTCATGGAATTCGACAAGATGTATTCGATGTTACCGGTGCAGGTGATGTTGTAATTGCAACGATAGCATTTGCACTAGCAAATGGAACAGATATTAGAGATGCTGTATGGATTGCAAATTATGCTGGAAGTTACTCTGTTCGTCATTTTGGTGTAGTTGCAATTACACAGGAAAATCTCTTAGAAGCTATCTCTTAAAGATATTCTTTAAGTTTACGCTGTGTATACTAAGGAAGTACTTTGTATCAGATAATAGTATGTGTTTATTAGGCTTTCTTGCAAAAGAAACTTCCATGTGATATAACTATAATAATATGTACCTTCAGTAAGGAGTTAGCAAATGAGTTTCGTACATCTACATTGTCATACCGAGTATAGTTTACTTGATGGTGCAATACGTTTAGATATGTTATGTGAGAAAGCACTTAAATATGGTATGCCCGCAACAGCAATCACAGATCATGGTAATCTTTACGGGGCAATGAATTTCTATTTACAGTGTAAAAAGTATGGTGTAAAGCCAATTATTGGTTGTGAAGTCTATATAGCTCATGATCATACAGATACTACTTCTCCAAGAGCAAGAGAGCGTTCTCACCTGATTCTTCTTTCTAAAAACATGCAAGGATATAAAAATCTTCTTAAAATAGTTTCTCATGCTTGGCTTCATGGATTCCATTATAAGCCAAGAACTGATAAAAAATTCCTTAAAGATCATAGTGAAGGGATTATAGCTTTATCTGCATGTTATGCTGGTGAAATACCAAAGCTCTTGCGAACAAAAGGAATGGATGCAGCAATAGAATCGGCTTATGAATATGCTTCTATTTTTAAGGAAGGATTCTATCTTGAAGTGCAATCCAATGGTATGAAAGAGCAAGAAATTCTCAATAATCAGCTCTATGAAATGGCAGAGAAAACAAAACTTCCTCTTGTCGCTACGAATGACTGTCATTATCTCAATAAGGAAGATGTTGAAGCTCATGATATTCTATTGTGTGTACAGACAGGTGCAAAAGTAGATGATAAAGATAGAATGCGTTTTGATACAACAGAGCTATACTATAAAACACCAGAAGAAATGGCTACTCACTTCTCACATATCCCTGAGACATTAGAAAATACATTGCGTATTGCAGAGCAGTGTAATGTAGAATTTTCATTTGGTACATATCACTTTCCTGTATATACATTGGAAAATACAGGAACTCCAGAAGAAGAGTTTGCACTTCTTGCACGACAAGGCTTAGAGAAACGTTTTCAAAATCTTGAAGAGCATGGTAAACCAATCCTTGATAAAGAGATGTACTATAAACGATTAGAGTATGAGATAGAAGTTATCTGTTCTATGGGGTTTGCAAGTTATTTTCTTATCGTGCAGGATTTTATCAATTGGGCTAAATCTCAAAATATCCCTGTAGGGCCTGGAAGAGGTTCTGCTGCTGGCTCATTAGTTGCGTATTCATTGCGTATTACAAATATAGATCCTATTCCATATAATCTTCTTTTTGAGCGTTTCTTGAATGTAGAACGTATCAGTATGCCTGATATAGATGTGGATTTCTGTGAGCGTCGTAGAGGAGAAGTCATTGAATATGTTTCTAAAAAATATGGTGTAGATTCTGTTGCTCAAATCACTACTTTTGGAAAAATGAAAGCAAAAGCAGCAATTAAAGATATCGGAAGAGCATTAGGTGTTTCCTATCCAGAGATGAATGCTCTTGTTAAGCATGTCCCCGATGATCTTAAAATCACTATACAGCGTGCCCTTGAAGAAGGACAAGAGTTGCGTGAGATATACAATACAGATGAAAAAATGCGTAAAGTAATTGATATTGCCTCATCTCTTGAAGGATTGAGTCGTCATGCTTCTACACATGCTGCAGGTATTGTTATCTCTGATAAAGCTATGTGTGAATATCTTCCTCTCTACAAAGGGAAAAAGGGTGAGATTGTTACACAGTATGATATGAAAATTGTAGAGAAAATAGGGCTTGTAAAATTTGACTTTTTAGGACTAAAAACAATAACCCTTGTGCAAGATACATTGCGTATTATTAGAGAGGAGGGGAAAGAAGTTCCTGATCTTGATACTCTTTCTCTTGATGATAAAGCAACATATGAACTCTACTCAAGTGGTAATACAGATGGAGTCTTCCAAGTTGAAAGTAATGGTATGCGTCAATACTTACGTATGTTGCGTCCTTCGTGTTTTGAGGATATCATTGCTATGCTTGCACTCTATCGTCCTGGTCCACTTAAAACAGGTATGGTAGATGAATTTATTGATAGGAAGCATGGAAGAAAACCAAGTGCTGCACCTCTTCCTCAATTAGAAGATTGTCTTAAAGATACCTATGGTGTCATTGTCTATCAAGAGCAGGTCATGCAGATTGCACAAATCGTTGCTAATTATAGTCTCGGAAATGCAGACTTATTGCGAAGAGCAATGGGGAAAAAAGATGCTACAGAAATGGCAAAACAAAAAGAAGTATTCATTCGAGGGGCTGTAGAGAATGGTATAGATGAAGCAAAAGCAATAGAGATATTTGAGCTTATTGAGACATTTGCAGAATATGGTTTTAATAAATCACATAGTGCTGCATATGCTCTTATCTCATACTATACAGCATATCTACGAGCAAACTATCCACTTGAATTTATGGCTGCATTATTTTCTTCTGATATGCATAATACTGATAAAATACAGCAGTATGTTGTTCAATCTAAGGCTTCTGGAATTACTCTTCTTCCACCTAATATCAATACAAGTCAAGAGCATTTCACTGTGCATGAAGGTAAGATAATTTTTGCTTTTGGTGCTATTAAAGCTGTTGGGACTGAAGCTATTCAAGAGATTCTCTCTGTAAGAAAACAAGGTGAATTTACGTCATTGTATGATTTATGTAGTCGTGTTAATACAAGAAAAGTAACTCGTAGGGTTTTTGAGTTCCTCATTAAATCAGGAGCGCTCGATTGTTTTGGACTCCCTCGTAAAGTTATGATGGACGCACTTGAACCATGTATTCTTAAGGCTCAAAGAGAAAATAGAGAAAAGGATTCGCTACAGACAAGCCTCTTTTCTATGAGTCCTACACAGCCAAAAGCTACAGGAGGATTAGGATTCGATTATAATGGAGATATGACTACTGAATTTATGCAGAAGGAGTGGCTCTCATTGGAAAAGGATAGTTTAGGATTTTTCCTTTCAAAGCACCCATTACATGTCTTATCGACAGAATATAAGAGATTACAGCTTCTCCATGTTGCAGATGTACATGCTCTTGAAACTACGCCACAAACTGTGAAAATAGGAGTTGTTGTCTCTACTATTAAAGAAACAACGACAAAACGAGGGGATAAAATGGCATTCCTTACGTTGGAAGATACCACTGGTTCGATAGAATGTATTGTCTTTAGTAAAGAGTATGCTAACAGTATCTCTATTATTGAGTCTGATCTTCCATTGGTAGTTGAAGCAACAGTTGAATTTGATGATAGTCAAGTTGATAGTGAGGTACGTATAGCTCGTCTTCTTGCTCGATCTATTACTGTACTTGAGGACTATGCTCTTGAAGCTGACTCTGCTGTGACAATAGAACTTCCATGCACACTTGATAAAGAAGCTGTTTATTCTTTACAAAATATCTTTGCAATGCATAAAGGAGCTACAGCGGTAGAATTGCATTTACAATTACCTGATGCTGTTGCAGTAGCATCACTTGCTTCTCAATGGAGTATTTCCCCGACAATAGAATTCTTTACAGCACTATCGGTATGGGAGGAAGAAAGCCTTGCCTCGTAATAGTCTATGTATACTTTTGTGGATTGTGATATTTATTTCTTCTAGAATATATATAGTTCATATCTTATAGATATTGCAAAAGTATACGGTTAAAAGAAAAGGTATATAATATGGCAAAAGTAACAGGAAAAAAAATAGTAGCTATCAATAAAAAAGCAAAGATGCTCTATGAGCTTTCTACGACATATGAAGCTGGTATCGTCTTACTTGGACCTGAAATTAAAAGTATTCGTAATGGGAAAGTTAATTTTGTAGATAGCTTTGTTGATGTAGTAGAGGAGGCCTATATTATAGGACTACATATTGCTCCATATGAGCAAGCTGGGTATGCATTGTGTGAGCCAACACGTAAACGTAAATTACTATTGCATAAGAAAGAAGTTCAGTCTTTAGCTCGACAGATTGCTACAAAGGGAGTTACAGTTGTTCCTCTTATGTTATATTTTAGTAACGGTAAGATTAAAGTAGAAATAGCTATTGGTAAGGGAAGAAAGCTATATGATCATCGTCATGTTCTTAAAGAAAAAGCAGAAAAGCGAGAAGTTGCTCGGGAGATGAAATATAAGTGATATACCTATCATTTTTCTATCCTGTATATTTTGAACCCTCTCTTTTTGATATACTGAATATAATTTGATTTCTAGCAGATAGATGTTGTTATCCTTACTAGTATTACTATTCAAGCTAATCAGTATAGATATCAATTTTTTTCTTGAG
>CAMWXW010000002.1 GCA_947178315.1 uncultured Desulfovibrionaceae bacterium
ATATAGTGTATGCTAAAAACGTACTTTATAAAAAGCTATACTACGATGTATTTGAGTATACTATGCTAGTATTCAAGAAATAAAATATATTCTATCACACTAGTATTCTTATCTCTCATATACTTAAGGTATACCGTAACAAAAGGATAGCATGACTCTATCCTAATCACGCTACCCTCATAAAAGCTATAATATCTCTATCCTAGATCATACTAGAAACCATTCACCTATGAAAAATAGACTCCTACTAATACAGCAAGGGAGATACATGCATTGATTGTAAAAAAGGCATGGTTTATTTTAGATAAATCATCTGGGGAGAGTAAATGATGTTCCCACAATAAGAGAAGTGCAATACCAATCCATACGATATACCATACAATATTAAGATCAGCTAAGAAACCAAAAAGGAAGAAAAAGAGAATAGTATTCACATGACACAATTTTGCTATCAACAATGCTGTAGGGATTCCAAAACATGCTGGGATAGAATATAGATTATGCTCTCTATCAAAATCTACATCTTGACATGAATATAAGATATCAAAACCTGCAACCCAAAAAAGAATACCAAATGAAAGAGCAACAACATCGCCAGTGATAGAACCAAGAATAGCAAGTTCTCCTGCTATAGGGGCAAGGGCAAGAATGACTCCAAGTATAAAATGACAATACCATGTAATGCGTTTCATATAAGAATAGAACACAGAGAATACGATAGGAATTGGGGAAAGAGCAAGAACAGTCGTATTGATAAGAGCACAGGAGATAATAAAAATACAGAGTGTTACAAAAGCAAATGCTTTTGCTTGACCCATAGTTACTTCACCTGTTACAAGCTCTCTATTCTGTGTTCGAGGATTGATTGAGTCAAAGCTTACATCAACAATTCTATTCACTGTCATAGCAAATGAACGTATACCAAACATCGCTATTGTTATCAGGATAAATGCTATGATATTGGTATTTCCTCTCGATGCTAGTAAGAGTCCAATATACGCAAAGGGAAGTGCAAATACTGTGTGTTCAATCCGAACCATCATACAGAGCTTTTTGAACACGCTCCATGTAAAGATATCTGCTATATTCGGAAACAGAGCTGTTATAAAAGAAAGAAGCAAGGAAAAGAATTCTTTCAAAAGAGAAATACCCTCATGAGCGTATTCTTTTGCTTTTTCTTTAGTCACATATGTTCTTTTTTGAATATCTGTCTCAACTGTAGTGTGTGTATCTTGCTCTACTCTATTTGTAGACTCTTGTACACTATGTTCTTGTTGTTCTACAAGAGCTGTTTCTTGTGGTGTAGAATCATCACTTTCTTTATGTACATCATTAGAAGAATCCACTTCTTCATGAGAAGGAGTTGTATTCTCTTGTTGAGGAGTTATTTTTTCTTTTTTCATCTTTTTTTTCATCTGTTCTCCCAATATTCCTTATGGTATCTTGTTGAGATGTGTATATAGAGTACAAGTAAGATAGATTACCTTGTATCTTCTTCTCGTAATCGAGGCTCTTTTCTTTTTATATACTCTTGTATCACATGTAATACATCATGGACACTTCGATTTGTCGTATCAAGTAAAAGTGCATCTTGTGCCGGCTTTAATGGAGATTGCGTACGCACTGTATCTTTTTTATCTCTCTCCATAAGTTGTCGTATAACCTGACTATACGTTATATCTGGACATTCTCGTTGTAGCTCCTCAAATCTTCGCTTAGCACGCTCTTCAAGTTCTGCAGTAAGAAATATCTTGACTGATGCATGAGGAAAAACAACTGTTCCCATATCTCTTCCTTCTGCAATAAGATGAGTATTACTTGCAAGGCTACGTTGTATCACTCTCATATGTTTTCTCACCTCAGAATATGAGGCGATATGTGAGGTGATTTCTGCAATCCCTTCTGTATAAATCTCTCGTGGCAACGGAGTATCATTACATAATAGCGTTGACATATCATCTTCATACAGCAATGTAAAGCGCGCTGATTGAATAATATCAATAATATGTTCTATAGAGAGCTCAGTATAATGCTTTGTAGGAAAATGTGATGTAGCAGTATATGCTATCATTCTAAACATTGCGCCAGAGTTGAGACATGGTATTCTATAGCATGATGACAACGTTTTTGCGATACTGCTTTTACCTGCTCCAGAAGTACCATCTATAGTGATAGTAGTATACATAAACAAATTACCCCAATAGTAAGATAGGCAAGTTCGAAGATGAGACAAGTGTTGATGCCACAGACCCTAAGAAAAATCGTTCAAGAGTGTTCTTATAACTCTTTCCTATGATAATCATAGAGCAACCATATCGTATGGCATAGTCATTTATACATACTATCGGCTCTCCTATTGGCGTCTCTATTATAACATCTAGGTGAGATAAATATTTTTGTGCTACTCCCTGTAACTGTTCATGTATAGCAGATACAGCCTCTTCAATAAAGAGTGCTACATTCTCATGAGGGATATATTCCGATGGTAACTCATGTAAAGGAGGAATGCAATGTATGAGGACAACAGTACAACCAAGCTGTTCTAGAATTGGAGTTCCTGTTTTCATATGAGACTGTGTATGTTCAGATAGATCAACCGCCATAAGCACCTTTGTGATATGCTTCATTATGAAACTCCTCTTTCCATAATAACTCTGTTCTTACAGTATAACAGAGTTCTCGTATGAATACAACGCATTCTTTAGTGGAGAAAAGAGATTATAATGCGTTTTACTACATGGTACTACACAGACACTCAAGTATTGGAACTACATGAATTTATTACAAAATACGTACGCAACAATCTTTACAAGTACCCTTTTCTATGCTATTTTACTTTTGATATAGAGGGATACACTATTGATAAGGAGTACGTATGACATTTAGGTACGGGCTATTCGCATTCTTATTACTTTTCATATGTATAGGCACTGCATATGCTCAAGGAAGTAATCCGAGCATGACTTCCTCCTCATTTGAATCTACACTTTATAGCTCCTCCTTAGCGTTTTCAAAAGATATGCAATTTGCTGTTGCAGTACAAGATCCACATAAAAGTGTTTACGTCTACTCCCTCAAAGGAAATGGAAAAAATATAGCTACTATCAATGGATTTGCTTCTCCTCGAACCGTTGTCTTTGATGAAAATATCCCTCACCGTTTTTACGTCGCAGATAGCACAAGAGGTGCTGTTTTCATTGTTGATATCTCTGAAGAAACATATAAAATCACGCATACCATTAGTGTTGAAAAAGGTATCTTTGGTATGGTACTCGATCCAAAACGAAAACGACTCTTTGTTACAAATCCCACGACTGGAATACTTCATGTTATTGATTTAGAGAAGAAAGGAATTATTCTTAGTGCTCCTGGATTTAAGGGAGTCCAACAAGGAATAGAAATTAATTCTTCTGGAACAGTACTTTATCTAGGGAGCAATACAACAAGAAATATTTATATTGTTGATGCAAGAACACTCAATATCCTAGAAACCATAGAAGGCGTAACCGGAATTACAGATTTACAACTCAATATTTCTGGTGCTAGACTCTATGTTACTTCATTAACAAATAATATGGTCTTGGTATACAGTACAGCGACATATAAACTTCTTGCTTCTATCCCTACTGGTTCTTCACCTACTTCACTTACCATTCCTACAGATAATACAGCTATCATCACTTCAAATACACGAGATGGAACACTAAGCGTCATCAGTTCACTTCACATGAATGTTGTTCGCACTATTAAATTGCCTTCTCCTGCTACTGGTGCTGTTGTTGCTAGTAAGGCAAAAGGAAGCAATGATATTGTCTACACTCTTGATAAATCAATGAATATCCTTGTCGTCAACTGGCCTATGGGGATTGTACAAAAAGTTATCGAGTAAATACTATATGTCTTCTTATGAGAAGCATACAACATATTATATCATAAGAATAGTATTCTATACTTTTCTCTTTTTCCTTGTTGTAGGAATTGAGCAATATACAGATATAGATATATGGTTACAGTCTTTTTTCTACAATCATACAACTCATTCATGGTCTATCACCACTGCTTTACACAAGGGAATTCTTGGACGCATTGTATATCGAGGATATAAAGATGTTCTTATTCTCTCAGGAGTTCTTAGTCTATGTTGTCTCATATATTATACATTACGAAAAGAGAAAATATGGCTTAGGATTGCTCTTATAAAATATCTCTGCGCATTGCTCTTGATTCCACTTCTTGTTGCGTTATTGAAACCTATTACAAATGTCTATTGTCCTGCACAGCTTGATATATTTAATGGTTTTGCTCCCTATGTTCGTATATTGGAGTCGTATCCTGCATGGTTTACACAAGCTCATGGACGATGCTTTCCAGCAGGACATGCTACATCAGGATTTCTCTTTATTATAGTATTCTACGCATTGCAAAATACACCCTATGCAATGTATAAGTGGTATGGTCTTCTCCTTGGAATGCTACTTGGCTTTCTTACTGGAATATATCAAATAGCACGAGGAGAACACTTTTTCACTCATACACTTGCTACTATGGTGATTGCTTTTGCTATATCATGGGCTATCAATGAAGTAGTCAATACTTTATACAGTACGCACTCCCCCTCTTTGAGAAAACAATAATTCTACACTCCTCCAAAGTCAGATATGCTCTCTCTTCACTTTATCGATATAGCATATGCTCTCCACATATAATATACTTTTCTATATCACGATTATCGTATATAATCGCCTATTAACTAGATAATACCTCAAGATATCTCTTTTCAGTGCTATTTAATATACAGTGAAAACTCTATATAAAACTAGATTACATACCACCTTGATGTCATATCTCTACTCACTTCTATTATATATAGGGAATACCTTACTTCTTCCACTTGAAGAAAATGAAAAAGAAGGTATACTAAAGGACATATCGCATTAGTGAGGTCATAGCAATGAGAGAACGAACACAAGCAATATATACAGCCCTTGATGCTCTCCAGAGTAATCCATTTGTACCACAGTCGATTGCTACCTTTATACGAGCTGTGGTAACCATACAACAAGAAGCAACTCCAATAATAGAAGCTCTACCACACTCTCATGTTACTGATGAGAGCTTTGCCTCAGGAACATCACTCTATACAATACAACAATTCTCCTATGATAAGCGTGCTGCAGCTAGTATATTTGGTAAACTCCTTGCTCTCCTTTCACATGATTCAGCACATAGTACAGTAGCATTGACAATAAAAACTGAAATGGAAGAAGGAAGATTCTCTCTTGAAGAAGCATTTACGGCATATCTTCATACTGATGCACGCTTTTTTGAACGATGGAATGCACATCTCAAGCTCTCATCACCACTTCTATTATTCTTATTACACTCAAGTCTTGCTCCCTCACTTGAATTATTTGCTCACACTCTTATTAAAGAACACTCTATAGAACTCTGGAGTGAGCAATATTGTCCATGTTGTGGGAGTGATCCTCTCATCGCATATTGGCTAGACTCCACTGGAAAACAGCACAATATTTGTTCATTCTGTGCTACAGAATATCGAGTTGCCCGTATGCAATGTACGTATTGTGGAGAGAAAAATCACGAGCAACTGCGTTATATTGCAACAGAAGAAGTACCCTCTGTACACATACAGACGTGTGCGACATGCAATTCATATATTAAGATATTAGATAGAAAAAGTGCCTCATCTGCTCTTACACCACATATTGATGATGTTGCAACTCTTATTATCGATGTTGTAGCAAAGCAACAAGGATTTCTACGGCCTGTTCTTTCTGCATTTGGATTTTAGAATATGAATATTGCTGGTGTAATCCTCGCAGGTGGCTACTCCACTCGTATGGGAGATGATAAAGTATCGCTTTCTATAGGACACAAGACAATGCTTGAACGTGCAATTGCATGTATAGAGCATGCACATAGTGATATATGTGATATTTATATCTCATGTAGAAAAGAATCTCCCCCTCATACAACATATCCCTTACTCTATGACTCTTTTCACGGTATTGGTCCTATTTCTGGAATATATTCTGCTCTACACTCGCTACAACGCCCTTGTCTCTTCCTTCCTATTGATATCCCAGCAATGAAACCACACTTTCTAGCACAGCTTATTGACGTTTACAAAACAAAGGAAGATGAAGGAATAGAGATGGTTTGTTTTCAATCAGAGGGTGGGATTATTGAAGCTCTTGTTTCTCTGTTCTCACCAAATGCAGTCAATACAATACGAAAATCCATAGAGCAAGGAATATATAAAATAACACATACACTCTCTCGTGAAAAACAATATTATATCCAATATACAGAACAAGAATATACGTTCTACAATGTGAACACACCCTTAGAGTTTCGTGAAATCACACAATATATTGAAAACCATGAAGAAACGTTCACGATTCCTAATAAATGAGAATATGTATAATTGGTATATAGTATGCATATTATAATGGATTATATAAAATACCTTGTACTCAACTCATAAACAGGAATGCTCATGAAAGAAGGACGTAGAAGTAATAGAATACCAAAGCGTATAGAGGCAATGCTTTATATCATGAATCACTGCTTTCCAATTACTATACGTAATATAAGTGCAACTGGATTATGTGCTAGTATACAGGCAACAATTCCTCTAGGAACACGGTGTACTATTACATTTACACATAGCACACCACATATTACGCTTCAAGGACTTGTTGCACGATACAGATCTAATGAAGTTGGTATTGTTTTTCGCAATCTAGGGGAAGAACAAAAACAATTCTTACGAAAGCTATAGACTCCCTATTACAAGAGGAATAGCTACTACTCTGTCATTTCAATTCCAAGAGAACTACTACTATTTCTTCTTCGCTCCCAGAGCTTCATAGAAGACATAATTTCTTTTCTCTCTCTTTGTAAAGAACGACATACGAGAGGGATATTTCTATGATATCCATATTTTTCTTTATATTCATCAACTGTAAGATTATGTAATGCTAAGTGTCGTTTTGTGAGTATTCTAAAACTTCTTCCACACTCTAAACAGACAATTGCATTCTCTTTTACTGCATTCGAGGCACTACTGGAATAGTGTGCTATATATGGTTCACCGTTTTCTGTAGAGCTTGTTGATGCTGATTGCAATGAAGTGATTGATGTAGCAATACGTTCTACCATTTGAATAATCTCTTCATCAGTCATGCTACGGACTCCAGCTTGTGCTTTAACAATCTCTAATGCTTGCTTTATTGACTCATCATTCATTCTAAACCCCAAAAAAGACATTTCTCTTTAAGTAAACAATCTACATCTAACCTAAGAGACTGCTAGATTCTTTACTATCATCATAAATAGAAAACTATCTTTAGAAAATATAAGAGGTTACATATCCCCCTACTATACTATATTCTACACAGAACATACATATAGAATATATATCTAATATATATTCTATGCTATACTTCTGTAGATATAATTTACAGTACTATAAAACATACATATATAAAAAGCAATAGCATAATACATATTTATTATAAATAGAAATAGCACACTTTTTGCATCAGTTTTACTATATTTTGCAATCTTTTGCTTGAGGCAGACTATGTATTATCCAATTATATCTGTAATCATCACACCCAATAATAGTGAAGAGTATCTCTGTGATGCTATTGATTCCGTACTCAATCAATCATATCCTCATTGGGAACTCATTATTGTACACAGTGAACTTAGTCCAACGCTTCTCTCTCTTATCAAAGAATATGAAAAAAAAGATGCACGTATTCAGTGTCATAAAATACCACATGGCGAAGAACAACGTAATCCCTCCATTATTTATACTACTGGACTCAAAAAAGCACGAGGGGAATGGATATCTTTTCTATCCCCAGAAGATATGTATACTCATGATAGATTTGCTACTCTTATTGAACATACATTTACTAGACCAGATATACAGATGTTTCATACCTCATATATCATACGTGATGAGCTTCGCTCTTCAATTATCGGCGTCTCCTTTCCTGAAGATTTAATACTCTCTCAGCTCTTCTCCCCTATTTCCTTTATGAGGAATAATACTCTCTCATTAAGCTCTATCTTCATTCATAGAGATGTATGTACGCCTATTCCAAATGTACCTAAAAATATCAAATATGCTTATCTTTTTAGCTTTTTTATAACTATTAGTAAATCAGTCAAAACAGGATATATCAATAGTATCACATGTCATCATCGTCATATATATCAAAATACAACTCTCACTCTTACAGATAAAGAAAAAGATATTGCAAAGAAAATGAATCTCTACTCCAATTCAATTGCCCCCTACGATATTCAATTTGATACCGGTACTATGTGTGTAACTATGCTTCATGCCTACTCATTGCGTGAACTTTATCCACATTTACACTCTGACTCTATTTCATTATATCAATCATTTATTTCAAGTGTACTCTCTATTGCTCTTTCTCCACATTCTCTCATCTATGCTTGTGGATTACATACTCTTCTTCTTGAACGCTTTCTTGAGTGGTTAGCAAATGATGCTCCTGCTATTTTTATGGAATCTCTCCATGAATATGCTTCGAATATTATCCTCTCTCAATTCTCTTCCATTCCTCTTCCTCTTCAAGAGATATGCTCAAAGATAATACATACAGCAGAAGGGCCTTATGTATTCACTCCAGAGCCATTACGTGTTATTCTTGCGAGATCTGGTGCAGAAATATTGCGAACAAATCCAAGTATAGCGATGCTCTATATGAACTATTGTCAGAAAACTGTACCTGATATCTATAGCAATATGCTTATCTATTTTCATGATGCTCCTATACAAAATAGTAGAGGGCTACAACGACCTATGCACTCTCCTCTCGAACAAAATATACCTTCAGAATCACTACAGACTTCACAGGGGGTACATCAATAATATCTTTCTCATCACTCTACCCTCTATATTAAACAAGAAGTTGTATCAAGGAATATACAATCATTGACAAGTAGGTATAGAGTACCTATACTATACAATATGTTGACTCAGATACAAAAAGTTACTCTTATTGGTGGAGGGTCATGGGCAACAGCCCTTGCTCATGTTCTTTCATATAATATTCCTAGAATCACTCTCCTAGTAAGAGATCCTCATGTTGTGAATAGTATTCAGAGTATCCACTGTAATACAAAATATTTCCCAGACTATACACTTGCCCCTTCTATTGGAGCAACAACCTCATTTTCAGAGGCATATGATGGTGCTGATGTCATTATTTATGCCTCTGCTATGCAACATGCTCGCTCGCTTTTAGAAGCAAGTACGCAATATATTCCTCCTCATGCAATCATTGTTTCTGCTAGCAAAGGAATTGAAGAACATACTATGTATACCATGTATGATGTCATTGCTCTCTGTCTTCCTACTCATCTAGAACGCACGTGTGTCCTTTCTGGTCCCTCCTTTGCCAAAGAGGTACTTGAAAATAAATTCACTACACTTGTTGTCGCAGGAAAACATGAAGACACAGCTCTTACCGTACAAAAAATGTTTTCTACTCCAACATTTAAGCTATACAGAAGTAGTGATATCATTGGTGTTGAACTCGCAGGTGCTATAAAAAATGTTATCGCAATTGCAACAGGAATAGTAGATGAAGTACAACAGAGCTATAATGCTCGTGCTGGACTTATCGCACGGGGGCTAGCAGAAATGGCTCGACTCGGACTAGCACTTGGAGCAGAGCAACAAACATTTATGGGATTAGCTGGGATTGGTGATCTCCTCCTCACATGTACTGGAGAACTCTCTCGAAATAGATACGTAGGTACACAGTTAGGAAAAGGGCTTACAATGGAAGCTATCTTACATCAAATGAATAACATAGCAGAAGGTGTGTATACATGTAATGCTGTCCATGCTCTTTCTAAAAAGCATGCTATCTATATGCCTATCACAGAAGCTGTCTATAATTTACTACATGGAACAAAGACAATAGAGGATATCTACACTATCTTTAGTTCCCCCACACATAAACAGGAATATCTATAGGAGTACAGAGGGGAATTCTATGCGTAACAAACTATCGAAGCAACGAACTCGTTATCTCATTATCGGAATGATTGCACTTGCACTATTTGCATTCATTATCTTCTATGTTTTTCTCATTGATATATTTATGATATTTACCACTCAAGAGCAGAGTCTAGGCTCTCTTCCTCTTAAAGATGATACTCAAGAAGTTATCCTTTCTCCTTTTGAGCTTGATGCTGAGTCTTCTATCTCACCTGTACATGGAGAAAATCCCCTTAAAGATGTATATCCCATAGAAGAAATACACGTACTTGCTCGCTCTCTCGCTCACTGGTTCTCTTTATGGTACACGACTCACAGTACAGAACCATTCCCTGTTGAACAATTTGCAACAAAAATACAGGATATGCACTTTTCAGAAGGAAATTCTACTCCTTCCATAGAAGAAATACCTCAATTACTCATCTATGCTTTTCCTCTCTTCGTTGATGCCTTATTTATAGAACCCAATGCTTCTCTCTCTTCACAGAAAGAGCTTGCTTCATATATGGTAACATTCACTCGTCAAGCAAGTGCTGTTCTTGATTGTATACGTACTATTCCCTCTCTCCAACACAAAGAGGTTACAGAAATGATACGTGTGACACAGCACGTAGCCTCCATAGAACGTGAACTAACCTCTCTTAATGCTGATATACAAAAACATATTGAGAGTAAAGAATCTACACTTCTCCCAGCTCTTGCAGAGAAGAAATTCACGCTACAGAGAACGAAAGAAGAGCAAGAACTCATTCTTGAACAATACAATGCTCGATTTTCCTCATTCTATGCACGTGCACAGATACGAAATCTACCCTCTTCGCTCGTTCATACTATCGTGTCTACATTTATGCAATACGCACCACAAGAACAATGGAATAGATATGCTAGCTCTCTCCTCCTTTTTGTAGATAAATGCACAACTACCTTAGAACAGATTGCTCTTGAAGAAGAGAATGTATAAAGAGAGCTATGTTACTCTCCTCTCATTTAACTATGGATTTTTTATTTATACTATGCTATATGTCTCTATAGACATTGGGTATTTATTTTGCAAGAAAGGCAATACCTATGGTATATGATTTATAACGAGGAAGCTATGCAACAACGTACTATCTTCTCTATTATTTTAGGAGTAGCTATACTTTCTATCTCTCTCTTTCTCCTCAATACATGGCTCGATACAAATAATGAAGGAATATTTTTAACACAAGATACCTATGTAGGAACCGTGACTTGGTATGAAGATGCAAATACTCCTCCAATACCATCAGAGCTTAAAAAGACCTCTCCTCTTGCTACACCGACTCAATCACAGTCTGTAACCTCAATCGCATCGTCTGATATTCTTGGAATTACAACTGCTGCAGGGTCAGATTCTCCTCCTCTCCTTGAACCAGAAATATATGATGTAACAACAGGAAAATTCATACAAGCTCCTATAGAGGAAAAAAAAGAAAGTACGACTCTTCCAGAAGCTACCCTTTCTACAACTATTGCTATAGAACCTCCCAAAGAAGCAGTATCTAGCACACCTTCTGTAGTAAAAACAACTCCAGCGTCTGCTCCCTCATCTTCTGTAGTAAAAGAAGCAAGCTCATCTACAGAACCAAATCGCATACAGAGAATTTTCCTCACAAAGGATACAAAAAGACCTTTACGAATAGAAGCAAGTCACCCTATTACATATAAAACATTCTATCTCGCTTCTCCTGAGAGAATTGTTATTGATATCGACGGAAAACTCAATATCAGCTCTGTAGAGAAAACAATCAAACAACATGCTCTTATTAAAGATGTACGTATTGCATATAATGGAAATAATACACGTATTGTTGTCGATTTAGTGAAAAAACCAAAACAATGGTCTGTTGTCTACGGACAACGTAAACAGACTATTGACGTCTCCTTACAGTCATAATACCAGACTACGTATCTCTTTCATACCCTCTCCATAATCCCCCTCTTGTGGTACAATATCTGCAGTCTCTCATATAAGTTCCACATGAGGTTTACTGATATGGATTTAGCTACGATTTTGGGTATTATTATTTCCTTTGGTCTTGTCTTGATGGCTATTCTTTCAAGCGGATCTATCTTTATTTTCATCGATGTACCCTCTCTTATGATAGTTATAGGAGGTACATTTGGGTGTTGTTTTACAAACTATCCTATCTATCAAGTTATACGTATCATTGGTATTATCAAGAAGACGTTTGCCTTTTCATTAGAAAGTGTTGATCTCACAATCGCTCGTTTTATGGATTACGCTAATAAAGCACGTAAAGAAGGTATTCTTGCATTAGAAGGTGCTGTCTCACAAACAAATGATCCTTTCATAGCAAAAGGATTACAGCTTATCATTGATGGCATGGAGCCTCAAAGCGTAAAAGAAGTCATGGAACTTGAGCTTATGTCGCTACAAAGTAGACATCAAAGTGGTATCGAACTTCTCAATACATTTGCAACCTTTGCTCCTGCAATGGGTATGATAGGTACTGTTATCGGACTTGTTCAAATGCTTCAAAATATGAGCGATCCAAGTAGTATCGGTCCTGCAATGGCCGTTGCGTTATTGACAACATTTTATGGTGCTGTTCTTGCCAACCTCATTTTTACACCTCTTTCTGGAAAATTAAAAATTCGAGATCAAGAAGAAACAATTCTCAGGGAACTACAGATAGTAGGACTCCTTGGACTTGCTTCAGGGGAAAATCCAAGAATATTGCTCGAAAAAATGAATAGCTTTCAACCTCCAACAAATAGAACAACGGAGGTATGATGAAGAAAGATCAGCCAGAAGAAGAGAAAGTACCTGCATGGCTTGTTACCTTTTCTGATCTCATGACTCTCCTTCTCACCTTCTTTGTCCTTCTGCTTAGTATGTCTGTTATCGATACCAAGAAAAAGCTAGAAGCACTTGGCTCTATCAGAGCAGCATTTGGTGTCATTACCTCAAATAAGGTACCAGAACAAAATGAGGCCGATACAACTATTGAACACGGCGTTTTTAATAAAGATGAAGTCCATGACCTCATCTCTGAACGAGCAAGTGAACGACATTTTAGTGAAAGAGATATTGAATTCGTCATTGATAGAGATGTCGCAATAATACGCATAGCAGATGATGTTCTCTTTGGACGAGGTTTGTTCTCACTTTCACAAGAGGGAAAATATGCTGTCGATAGATTACTCCCTCTCATCTTAGAAAGCAATGACCCTGTGAAGATAATAGGTAGTACAAGTACCTTATATGATGAGTATAGCATAGTGCAAACAGAAGATAACATAACTTTATGGAGGCTTTCCCTTCGAAGAGCACTTTCTATCTATATATACATGAAACAGCGTGGAATCCCTATGCAAAACATACTTCTTGAAGGGATTAGTGAGTTCCATTCCTCATTTAGCGATAAAGATAATGCAACACAACTCTTACAATCAAGAAGAACTGATTTCATTTTTGGAAAACGAGATATCGCTAGAGTAGAGAGACTACGTTCCCAACTTACATCAAAAACAACACCTTTTAGAACCAATATCAACGGATTTGAGTTTTCTCTTGAAGAGTAAAGGGGTGAGATTATGAGTGCAAAGCGTAAAAAAAGTAAAAGTCCTCCAAAAGATGGTTGGCTTGTCACCTTTTCTGATCTCATGACATTGCTTCTCACCTTTTTTGTTCTCTTGCTAAGTATGTCTTCTCTTGAAGTACAAAAAATCATGGAGATTTCTCTAAAAGTAAAACATAAAGGGGGACTTGGTGCTGCACGTGCACGCATAGCACACAGAGTAGAGCTTGTAGCGGACGTATTACGAGATGTTCCAGAAACAATAGAACCTATTGAGCTTTTACGTGATCTCTTTTTTCCTGATGATTATCTCCCAGATGATTTTAGACAAGAATTTGTAAAAAATGTAAAAATATATAAACATCAAGAAGGAATAAGTATTATTTTATCAGATAATATTCTCTTTGAAGCTGGAAAATCTACTCTTACGATAAATGCAACACGTGCATTACGAGCTCTTGTAGAAATACTCCAAGGACTTACAACCACATATAATATAAGCGGACACACAGATATTTCTGGTGATCCAATAAGTAACTATCTCCTATCTGGAGAACGTGCACTCACTGTATTAGAGTATTTTCTCAAAAATCATGTTGAAGAACAGCGTTTTTCTGTAAGTGCCTATGGAAGTGATAGAGGACTTACCTATACAAAAGGAGAATATAATCCTGCAATGGAGCGTCGTATAGAAATTCTTTTGCGTGCAACTCCTTCCTAGTACCTCGTGTATGTACACTATAAAACATACTGTGACAATTCGCATTGTACATGGAATACTAGTTGCATTGTAAAAAGATATTATCTGTATTAGCAAGGAGATATCTATGGCAGAAGAAGAACAAGAAAAGCCAAAGCGTACATTCCTCATCATTATAATAATAGCCGTTGTTATTCTCATTCTTGCTGGGGCTGGAATTGCTTGGTTCTTTTTACAAGATTCTTCCTCTCAAGAAGAAACAAGTGCCTCTGTTGAGAAAAAAATACCTGAAGAGATTACCTTAGTCACTGTTCCACAATTTCTTGTCAATCTCTCAGACCCGCTTGGAAGACGCTTTATAAAAATTACAATATCTATCGAAGCACCTAATCCTCAAGTTGCTGCTAAGGTAGAAAAACAAATGTTCCAAATTAGAGATAGAATCATTTTATTACTCTCTAGCAAAACCTATGGTGATTTGGCTGCTCTTGATAGTAAATTATATCTTAAAAATGAAATCGTTGAACGAATCAATCAAGTCATTGCACCAGATGCCATACGTCAGATTTATATATCTGATATGATTATACAATAGGAGTTTTCTATGTCTGAACAAACTGAAGAAAAAAATGAAGAACAAACTATAACAGAGCATGCAACAGAAGAAGAAATGGCACAAGCTATGGCACAAGCTATGGCCGAACAAGAACAAGCAGATGTTATGAAAGAGCATGAACAGACTATTCTTTCAAGCACTGTATCTGATGCTGTCTTTCAAGATCTTTCAAAAGATGAACAATTAAGCGAAGAACATTTTAAGAGAGAATTAGATTTTATTCTCGATATTCCACTCGATATCTCTGTTGAACTCGGAAGAACAAAACTCATTATCAATGAACTTCTCCAATTAGGACAAGGTTCTGTTATTGAACTCAATAAATTAGCTGGGGAATTGCTAGAAATCTACGTAAATGGTAAACTATTAGCACGTGGTGAGGCTGTTGTTGTCAATGAAAAGTTTGGCGTACGACTCACTGATATTATAAGTCCATTAGAGCGAGTGAAACAATTAGCATGAATACTGATTCTTCTCCTATTGTTACAAATCAACAAGAAAGCACATATATAACAAGTACGCAAGAACCTCCAGAGATTCCCTCATATGAATTCTCTTGGGGAGGATATGTTAAGGCATTGAGTATGCTCTTTTTTGTCCTCGCTTTGCTTGTTATATGTATGTTACTCCTTAAAAGAAAAGGCTCTGTATCTCACCTTTCTGCTACCCTTACAAGTTATTTTACAAAAGGAAAAGGTATACGAGAGAGAAAAGCTCTCCCCCTTATTGTTGAACAAAGATACACCATAGATCAACGCAAATCACTGCTTGTGGTACAGTTCTTGAACAAAACTCTCTTACTTGGTGTTACTGATGCAAGTATACAAGTATTAGAAGAGAGTTTAGAAAAGGGTAAAAGTACACATGAGCAGACTGTGGCAACGTTCAATGCACACTTGGAAGGCTTGGGGAAGTCGGATAGTACACATACATTATAAACGTCTATTTTTTTATTTTATTTGCTTGATTTCACTTTCTCTACCAGCTCATGCTCTCGCAAATGAACCTTTATTACAACTTACACTTTCAGGAAATGCTCCAGAGCAAAGTACAGTTGCTCTTAGTCTTGAAATCATTCTTGCGTTTACTATTCTCTCACTTGCTCCCGCAATTTTTCTTACTGTTACAAGCTTTACACGACTCATTATTGTTTTCTCCTTTCTACGACAAGCGCTTGGAACAGGCTCAATGCCTCCTAATCAGATTTTAGTAGCTCTCGCCATTTTTATGACATGTGCTATTATGTATCCAACAGGAAAACGAATCTATGATGAAGCTCTTTCTCCATACCTCAATTCAGCAATAAGTCTTCCTACTGCAATACAGATTGCCCAAGAGCCATTACGGGCATTTATGTTCAAGCAGACACGTGAGAAAGACATCTCTATTTTTTATTCTATTACAAGCCTAGAGCGACCACAGACTAAAGAAGACGTCCCAACATTAGTTCTTGCAGCAGCATTTATTATTAGTGAGCTTAAAACAGGATTCACTATTGGTTTTCTACTCTTCATTCCATTCATTATGATTGATATGATTGTTTCAAGCGTACTTCTTGCAATGGGAATGATGATGCTTCCTCCTATGATGATTTCGCTTCCTTTTAAGCTTCTCTTATTTGTCATGGTAGATGGTTGGAATCTTATTGTAGCTTCGCTTGTCAATACATTTGTACGGTAGCAATATATCGTCTAAAAAAGAGGAACTCCTATGACTCCAGAATTTATTATCGGGCTTGCACGAAACTGTATAGAACTTACTCTTATGGTTAGCTTACCTTTATTCTTAACAGCTATCTTTGTTGGAGTAATTATCGGTATTATTCAAGCTGCAACACAAATACAAGAAATGACGCTTGTCTTAGTTCCCAAAATTATTGCTATTTTTGTTGTGTCTCTTATGGCAATGCCATGGATGATGGATAAGATTATTACATTTACTCGAGAACTTCTTCTTTCATTACCAGATTATATATTATAGAAAATAGAAAAAAGTGATGGCGGAAGCGTATAGGAATCGAACCTACCAAAGACTTATTCAGCCTTTCTTTGGTTTTGAAGACCAAGTACCGCACCTGCGATAAAACACTTCCCTTTGTTTACTATATCTTTATATCATATAAAAAGCAAGATATCTGTTATATTCAAAAATATAAAAAATCCATATGCTTTGAAGGCTATATGGATTATATTCTATATAAAATTGTACTAATTGAACTATTCTGAAGATTCTGTTTTACGAATAAATGCTGGGACAGAATCATCACGACCTCCCAAGTAATCTAAGTTATTGGGACGAATACGATGTAAGTCTGTATCTGTGTCTGTATAATTACCAACAGGGTAGGAACGCATTGTATCGTAACCGACACCATATCTATCATGATGTTGCTCTACAGGACGCTCACCATACATAGAGCCTGTACGAGGAACACGAATAGCATTTGCTTCCACAGAAGGACGAACTCCAATAGAGCGTTGCGTTTTTGATTCTGCAACTTCTTGCTGTTTATCCTGAATACCTGTAGCAACAACTGTTACATGCATTTCATCTCCAACATTATCATCAAAGACGTTACCAACAAGAACCATAGCATCTTCTCTGCCTACTGCTTTAATAACAATATCATATGCATCAGATATCTCAGACATAGTTATGCTACGATTTGATGTGATATTGACAAGAACAGCTTGAGCTCCAGCAATACCAACAACTTCAAGGAATGGTGATGATATCGCACGCATAGAGGCATCATGAGCACGTTTCTCACCACTAGCAATACCAATTCCCATAACTGCAAGACCTGTTTTACTCATCACAGTTGTCACATCAGCAAAGTCAACAGAGATATAGCCGGGCTTATTGATTACATCAACAATACCTTGAACTGCAAAGCGTAAAACATCATCTGCTTGCTTTAACATTTCAAAGTAAGGGGTATTTTTTTGAGAGAGAGCAACTAATCTATCGTTAGGAACAACTATTAAGCTATCTACGTGTTGTTTCAATTCTTCTATTGCTTTTGCTGCTATCGCTGCACGCTGTTGTCCTTCAAAAAAGAATGGACGAGTTACAACGCCGACGGTAAGTGCATTTTCTTCTTTCGCTATTTGAGCCACAACAGGAGCTGCTCCACTTCCAGTGCCTCCTCCCATTCCAGCTGCTATAAAGACCATGTCTGCACCTTTGAGCACTTCTCGCACTTGCTCCATACTTTCTTGCGCGGCATCTCTTCCCTTTATTGGATTAGCTCCTGCTCCTTTTCCTCCTGTCAACTTCTCTCCGAGTTGCAAGCGTATACTTGCTTCCATTGTTGCTAGGTGTTGAGCATCTGTATTGGCAACAATAAATTGTACGCCCTCCATAGCTGAGCGAACCATATTTTGCACAGCGTTACTTCCTCCACCGCCAACTCCAATGACTTTTATCTTAGGGATATTTTCTTCATCAATTTGAAAATTCATTTTGTTGCCTCTTCAATATTTATACGTATACGATATTAGCT
>CAMWXW010000003.1 GCA_947178315.1 uncultured Desulfovibrionaceae bacterium
ATTTAGTATTACAAATATTTGTGGTTTATTAAAAGTAGTAGATACTCATACTCATATAAAATTCTTATACTACTATCTTACAATAGTAGCAAGATTATATGTAAGTTCTGGCATGGGAAATCCTAAATTAATGAGTAATGTTATACAGAAAATTAAAATCCCTCTTCCTCCTCTATCAGAACAAGAACGTATAGTAAATATACTAGATAAATTTGATACGCTTGTAAATGATATAAGCCAAGGCTTACCAGCAGAGATTGAAGCACGACAAAAACAATACGAATATTACAGAAATAAATTGCTCACATTTAAGGAAATATCATACTGACAATAAGATACTATGCTTTATTATAGAAAGAATCTACCTACAAGCAACTATATTGATTATATTATAGCTATCTCATATAAATGAAGATAGAGCTAGCTTTTTTATTGTCTATTATATATCTCACATGCTTTTATAAGAAATATGTACTCTCTACAATAAAGACCCGCTTTTTACTCATTTATATTGTATATTTTTCGTTCTTTTGCAATATAAAAAATTTCTTTACTTTCTTTTTTTGTACTCTTTGGCTTAAATGACTTTACAGATACAAAAGATGCTCTCAAGAGTGACTGATACCCTTGAATATCACCTCCCATAAAGACTTTTGTTATCAGCACTCCATGAGATGATAGGAACTCTTGTGCAATTGCAAATGCTTCTTCACACAAAGCAAGAGAACGTGCTGCATCGGTACAGAATGAACCTGTTGTATTTGGTGCCATATCACTCATAATGACGTCAAAAGGTGCAAATTCTTTCAATGACTCTGTAAACTCATGAGAACGTTCAAATATAGAATCTTGAAAAAAATAGGTATTCTGAGGTAGAGAAATACGTAAAGGTTGCAGATCACAGCCTACAAGAATAGATTCAGGACGCATTCGTTCACGAGCAACCATAAGCCATGAACCGGGTGATGAACCAAGATCGAGGACTCGAGAAGCACCACGAAATACATTAAATTTATCATCAATCTCTTGTAACTTATATGCCGATCGAGCTGGATATTGTTCTTTGCGAGCTAAAAGACTATAGTAATCATGATGAGGTGCTTTACCCATGTGAAGAACCCTTTCTATCTTTGATAAACCACTCCCACCCCGTATGAACTATATTCTCTAAACTTGAGTGTGATGGCTTCCAAGATAACAATTCAAAAGCTCGTGTTGCATCTGCAACGACGTAGTCTGGATCACCTTGTCTTCTTGCCTCTTCTTTAAGAGTAACCTTTTTTCCTGTTACCTCCTCAACAATGCGTATCATTTCTCTATTCGAAGTCCCTTTATTAGTACCAAGATTACAAGTTATATTCTTTTTCTCTCGCATAAGATATTCTAACGCATTCACATGTGCATAGGCTAAGTCTGTAACATGTATATAATCTCGTATACATGTCCCATCTGGTGTTGCATAGTCTGAACCGTATAAAGAAAAGTAAGGGATATCTCCTACAAGAGAGGCAAATAAACAAGCAAGAATATGTATATGTTCTTTGCGACGCTGTCCTGTTCTTCCTTGAGCATCTGCTCCTGCTGCATTAAAATAGCGTAACGATGCTACATAGAGATCATATGCTTGAGAACAATCCTCTGCTATTCTTTCCATCATATATTTTGACTGTGCATACGGACTCATAGGATTCATACTTGCATCTTCTGATATAGGATTATATGAGACTGGCTTTCCGTAAACTGAAGCACTGCTTGAAAGCACGACATAACGTACTCCCGCACGTTGTATTGCAGAGAAAAGATTTATACTTCCACAGAGATTATTTGTATAATACGATAACGGATCTTCTACACTTTCTTTAACAGAGATATAAGCAGCAAAATGTAAGACTCCTTTTATATCATAATCCCGTAGCACAGATTCAAGATGCTCTACATCATGTATATCTCCCTCAACATATTGAAAAGGAGAGATTAAATCTTTATATCCAGAAGAAAAATTATCATAAATTATTGGAGTATATCCTTTTTCCTCTAACGCATAACATGTATGACTACCGATAAATCCAGCTCCACCAATAACAAGTATATTCATAGTATTCTAACTACCCCTCACTACAATGATAATAGCAATTATATATCAATTTAGAATAAAATGCTAGGTAAACGACTATCTTTGTTAAGAGAAAAGAACAAATCAATATCCTCTCTACTCTTCCTATCCTTCTATGCACATTATAGAGCTTACATGATTTATGTTCTTGTCTTTTTTCCAACTTTTACGTATAATCATATTTAACATACTAGAGTAATGTTATATGTGATATAATTTCACTTTCCAAAAAGGAAGCATCTATGTTTTCTAAAACTAAGCATATCCACATGGTCGGCATTGGTGGATCTGGAATGAGTGGGATAGCAGAGGTTCTACTCTCCCTGGGGTATACTATCTCTGGCTCAGATACTATTGATTCCCCTGTATTACAAAGACTCTCCTCTCTAGGGGCTCTTATCTTTACTGAACACCGTCCAGAACACGTAGCCAATGTGGACGTTGTCGTTCAATCAAATGCTATCAGTGCTGATAATCCAGAAATCATTATGGCACATCAAAATAATATCCCAGTTATCCCTCGTGCAGAGATGTTAGCTGAACTCATGAGATTACGGACAGGAATTGCTGTTGGAGGAACTCACGGTAAAACAACCACTACTTCTTTTCTTGCAAGTATCTTTTCTTCTGCCAATCTTGATCCAACTGTTATCATTGGAGGAAAACTTAATGCTATCAACTCTAATGCCTATCTTGGTCATGGAAAATTTATTATTGCCGAAGCCGATGAATCAGATGCCTCTTTTCTTTACCTTTTTCCCTGTATCACAGTTGTTACCAATATAGACTATGATCACCTTGACTTCTACAGTTCTCAAGATGAAATTGATTCCGTTTTCATTCAATTTATGAACAAAATTCCGTTTTATGGATTAAATGTTGTCTGTGGCGATGACCCAGGTGTGCAACGAGTTCTTCCTTATATCAAACGAAAAATCCTTACCTATGGCTTTAACACTGATAATATGTTGTATGCACATGTACACAGAGCAGATACAGAGTGTCACTTTACAGTATATTATTTAGGAAAAGATATAGGGACATTTATACTAAAACACCCAGGACTTCATAATATCCTTAACGCACTTGCAAGCATTGGAGTCGCACTCGCATGTGATATCTCTCCAGAACAATGCTATGAAGGACTCCTTACTTTTCGAGGTGTTGGAAGACGCTTTGAACAGAAAGGAATAGTTCGGGGCATCACAGTTATCGATGACTACGGACACCACCCTGTAGAGATAAAATCTACACTTGCAACAGCCCGTGCTTGTTTCCCTGATAAACGAATACATGTTGCCTTCCAGCCACATCGATTCACTCGAACACAAGCTCTTTTTGGAGATTTCTGTTCTGCTTTTAATGATATCGATTCTCTTATTGTTACAGAAATCTATCCTGCATCAGAAACACCGATTCCTGGAGTAAATGGCGTCAACCTTGCACATGGAATAAAACAAGTTGGTATTGTCCCAGAAGTTACCTTTTGTGCTACCCTTGATGATGTCATAGACCATCTCTCTTCCACTGTACAAGAAGGGGACGTCGTTATGACACTCGGTGCAGGAACAATTACAACAGTAGGTTCACGTTTACTTGAACGATTAGGATAACATATCCCGATACATTGTAGAAAAAAGAACTCTCTACTTCTTACATAGAATGAGATTGATACGAGGGTATACATGCAAATTATTGATTCTTCTCCTATGAAGCAGAAAACAACTATGAAGCTTGGTGGCAATGCATACCAAGAACTCATTATTGAATCATATGATGATGCAGATATCCTCTTACACCACATACAAAAAAATCCATTGCCTTGTTATATTTTAGGTGGAGGGAGTAATCTTCTTATTGACTCAGAACCTCTTAACGCATACGTCATACGTAGTACATATACACACCCGTGCAAAGTCGTACAAGAAACAGAAAAATACATACATATACAAGCTCCACTATCTATGCCTTTGCAACGCTTTGTCCTTCAAGCTATAGGATATGGTGCTCAAGGTTTTGAAGGTCTTGCTGGTGTGCCTGGTACATTAGGTGGTGCTATAGCTATGAATGCAGGTTCTTTTGGCTCTGAAGTTGCACGCTATCTTGCTTCTCTTGATATCCTTTCGCTTTCAGAAGGAATCATGCAATGCACACAGGAATCATTTACTCGAGGCTATCGTTCCTTTTCTATTAAACATCATGATGCTCCTTATATAGGCCTTAGTGCTCTCTTTATCTGTCCTAAAGCATCTCCCACACAACTACGCTCTACGTTCAAAGCCCATCTTGCGACTAAAAAAGAACGACAACCTCTTCAAGCACACAGTGCCGGTTGTGTTTTTAAGAATATCAATGGAACAAGTACAGGGTTACTACTTGAGGAAGCTGGAATGAAAAATATATCCACAGAGCATTTTCATTTTTCATCACAACATGCTAACTTCCTTCTCCATGATGGAAATGGTACTCTCGATGAAGCACTCTTTTTACTAGAAAAAGCAAAGCAAATTATTTCAGAACGATATGCACATACATTAGAACTTGAAGTACGTATCTGGACAACACGGAATATATAATGCTATATAGAGTGATGACTATTCTCTGTTTACTTTATGCTAAAAATCATGTATGCTATACTTGTGTAGGAGATATTTGTGGCATATTTTAAGAATCTTGAAAAACCGCTTGCACATTTACTAAGCTTATTCTCAAAAGAACAACGCTGGCTTATCACAATTATTGCCGACCCTGATGCCGTTGCATCTGCGCTTGCTCTGCGAAGAATTATGCAAAATAGAGTCAAATCTGTTACGATTGCAAGCCCAACTGAAATGACACGTCCTGATAATCTCTCTATGTTAAAACTTTTACGCATCTCTATTGAAAAATTTACTCCTGAGATGTGCTCTGAGTATGATAGATTTGCTATTGTTGATTCTCAACCCGATCACAATCCTCTTTTTCTTCCGATAGATTATTCTATTGTGATTGATCATCACCCAGAAAAAGAAGATGTCCAATATGACACTGATGGACGCTTTATCAATGTTCGACCTAACTACGGTGCGACGTCAACAATGATGACAGAATTTCTCTATAATCTCGATATCAATATTACTCCACGTATGGCAACTGCTCTTCAACTTGGTATCCGGACAGATACGGGGATTTTTGAACGCTCTGGCTCTGAAGTAGATATGAGAGCATATCAATATCTCTCTAAGTTTGCGAATCCTGATCTTCGTTCGCATATCTTAAAAAGTGAATATAAAATGTCATGGCTTCCCTATTTTTCTATGGCATTTGCAAATTTCATTGCTATCTCTGGGAAGGAATCACAAATTTTCACTTATTTGCCAGAAGTAGATAATGGTGATATTCTTGTTGCTATAGCAGACTTTTGCATGCGAGTACAAGAGATTGCATGGGTTGCTGTTGCGGGAAAAATAGATGATCATATTACTGTTATCTTCCGAGGTGGAGCGCTTAACCAAGATTTAGGAGAGCTTGCTACAATAGCATTTAATGAGATTGGCTCTGCTGGAGGACATAGAAATATTGCACGTGCTGAGATACCAATAGCCAATATCCCTCAAAAAATCAATATAGTAGAGTTTCTTTTACGAGAAATAGCAGATGCTCTTGATGAAACAAAAGACACATTAGAAGAATCTGAAGAGCATGATGAATAAATATACATCTCTTTTCTATAAGTTTGTCTCTCTCAATATAATAAAGCTTATCTCATAGCAATATATAGCTAAATCATCTTTGTATAAACATAGGAAAAGATAATGAAACGTATACTACTATAGTAGATATAGTAGTATACTAAGGTGATTATTTTTTGAATGGTGAGATTTCTCTCAATCGACTGATAATACCAGGCATAACTTCAATTACTTTCTCAATATCTTCTTTTGTTGTATATCGAGAAAGACTAAAGCGAATTGAACCATGAGCATATTCAAATGGAACACCCATCGCACGTAGAACATGTGATGATTCTAAACTTCCAGATGTACATGCAGAGCCAGAGCTTGCACAGATACCATGACCATCTAATAAGAGTAGAATTGCTTCTCCTTCAACATTTTTGAATGAGATATTCGTTGTATTAGGAAGTCTATGAACAGTATCTCCATTTATGCGACTATCTGGGATACGTGCTATCAATTCTTTCTCCAACATATCTCGCAATGCTGCAACTTCTGTTTGCTCTTTCTCAAGATTTTCTTGTGCAAGTTGAGCTGCTACACCCATTGCTATGATATATGGTGTATTTTCTGTGCCTGCACGCTTTCCATATTCTTGATGTCCACCTATGATATATGGCTTATAACGAACTCCTTTTCTTACATAAAGAACCCCTATACCTTTAGGAGCATGGAGCTTGTGTCCTGAACATACTAGATAGTCTATACCTTTGAGCTCTTTCAGATTGATTGGCATTTTACCTACAGCTTGAACTGCATCTGTATGAAATTGAATTCCATGTTCTTCTGCAATAGCTGATATCTCTTCTATTGGGAATATCGTTCCGGTTTCATTATTTGCCCACATCATAGATATGAGCGCTGTATCTTCTCGTATTGCATTACGGAGTTCATCTAATGATATCTGACCTCGCTCATCAACTCCTAAGACTGTTACGTCATATCCACGTCGTTTTAACTCATTCATTGTTGCGACAACTGCAGAGTGTTCCACTGCACTTGTGATAACATGTCGTTTCTCTGGTTGCGTTAGAACAGATGAAAAGATTGCAGAGTTATCTCCCTCTGTCCCACAAGAGACAAAGTAAATCTCATCTGGACGGGCTCCAAGAAGAGACGCAACCTGTGAACGGGCATTGCGTATATCCTTTCCAATATTGCCACCAAATGAGTGCATACTTGAAGCATTACCATATTTCTCTGTAAAGAAAGGAAGCATTGCCTCTACAACCTGTGAATCTACCTGTGTTGTCGCATTATTATCAAGATAGATTACTTTATTTTTCATAGTAAAACCTCTTTCACTACAATATTTGAATCAACCTCTTTTTGCAATAGAGCTTCTAATTCACGAAGTGCATCAGCTTTCTTCTCTTTTGGCAAATGGATATTGACACGCACGATATTTCCTTCTACAGAGAGGATTTCAACGGCGTCTTGTCTTGGAAGACTTTGTATAAATCCCTTATACATTGCCATCATTATTTTCTGCATTGTCTGCACTGCATTACGTTGATCTACTCGACCATTTCCATTCATATCATCAAGAATATCTATGATAGAATCATGACACCCTTTACAACCCCCTCCAGCTTTTGTCGCTTGGATCACATCTTCCAATGTCTGTAGATTATTGACTTCTATTGCTTTACGGATTGTTTCTTCAGAGACGTTAAAGCAATAACATATAATCTTACCCTCTTCTTCATGCTCAATAGGAGGAAGTCCTTTATAGTTACGGATTGCTGCCTCAAGTGCTTCTGCTCCCATAACAGAACAGTGCAATTTTTCTTTGGGAAGACCCCCTAAGAATGTTGCTATATCCTGATTTGTTACTTTTTCTGCATCTTCTACTTTCATGCCCTTGATCATCTCTGTAAGAGCAGAACTCGATGCAATAGCACTTGCACACCCAAAGGTTTCAAAGCTTGCATCAACAATCACTCCATCTTCTATTTTGAGGTAGAGTTTTAGAGCATCTCCACAAGAGAGGCTCCCTACTTCACCAATAGCATTTGCATCTTGTAATGCTCCGATATTTCTCGGATTTACAAAATACTCTTTTACTTTATCTGTATATTCCCACATAGTTATTTCCCTCAATGTAATGGTTCTTTTCTTGAATATATTCAAGAAGAGCTTTCATACTATAACACACTCTTACTGCCTTATCAATATCTAGTGGAAGCTATACAATGTAAATACCTAGTATACGTAGCTCATATTACCTATAGTTTTTACTTTGTAATACGATACAAATTATATATAATATTTACAAGTATTGATAACGTTACAATGTTATACAATAAAATACTACATATACCTATTATTTTATTTATACTGTATATCTGTGGTGCTTTATTTGCCTTATACTAAACCATTGCATATCTAAAACATATGCATATATTCCACTCACTGTAGGCTATAGACAATGAAACAATACTTCTTTTTACCATTTTATTGCGTTCTTGTTAGTATATTCCTTTTCTCAATTCATTCTACCTCGATGGCTGGAATTAGAGATACTCCTGTGGTAAAGGCTGTTCAAAAAGCTTCGCCATATGTAGTGAGTATACATGTTACTACACAAATTCCAAACTCAAAATCAACTTCAACTCGTGTTGGATCTGGTGTCATCTTTGATGGAATTAAAGGGTATATTGTTACTACTGCACATATTCTCAACAATGCTTCACAAATCACTATATATCTACACAATGGACAAGCTGTCCCTGCAAAAACTCTCACTCTACAGAAAGATATCGATATCGCTGTTTTGCAGATAAATCCAGTAGGATTGCCAACAAAAAGCATTCTTGGAAATTCATCTGATATCATGCTTGGTGAAACTGTTATCGCTATAGGTAATCCTTATGGTTTTGAAAATACAATTACTGTGGGTGTTATCTCTGCTCTTTCTCGCTCGATAGATACTCCAAAAGGAAGAGTCTCTGGATTGCTACAAACAGATGCTGCTATCAATCCCGGAAATAGTGGTGGCCCTCTTGTTAATCTTGAAGGAAAAATCATTGCTATCAATACCATTATTGATACAAGAGCTGAAGGGATAGGATTTGCTATTCCGATAAACACCGTACGCTTTATTGTCACTAGACTTCTTGCTAATAAAGGTATCTTACCCACATATCTTGGCATTGATGTAGCAGAAGTTAATAAAAGTAAACGTGCCCTTTCACGAAGAAATGTCTTTACTGGTGTTGAAGTCGCTCATGTATACAATGATTCACCTGCAGAGAAAGGAGGACTTACCTCTGGTGATACCATTGTACGTATCAATGGAAACCCTATTCGCTCAAAGCAAGACTATATGACTATTGTCAATAGCTTTATCTATCCTGAACCTATACAGATGAATGTTATTAAAGGCAATACAACACAAGTTACGGTAAACGTAAAGCCAAGAGAACTTACACATGACGAAATCATTACTATACTTTGGCAACAATGGGGAATACGTGTCCGCAATGAAAATGGAATGCTACGTGTACTTAGTGTGAGCAATACCTTTCCTGTACCTGAACAATATTTTCGAGTCAACGATGTCATTTTGCGAGTCCAGAATAATCCTATTTCAAGTATAGAAACACTTTACGAACAACTCTTACAACAAAATAAAGGCTCTCAATATATTGTCACTGTTGAGAGAAGAGGAAGTGAAGAGAAGTTTCTTATTCTTCAAAGAAAAGAGAGCAATGCATAATAGCATCGTGCACAATGGCGTTCCATCTCCACTCCATGGTCGAAACCAGAGCTATGTACAAAACCATGTGTTATAAGATGTAATATATATGGCGAATATTCTTGACTATAGAGAATACTCTCTCGCTTTGCTGTTTCAAGAGAAAGAAGTAACATAGCTGGACTCTCCTCTTCTGATTCAAATGAGAGTATATTCGTCGGGGCAAAGACATCATGAAATTGCTTACTATAACCACTCATTGTATAATCGTCTATAAGTTCCAGCTCTACTGTATAAGAAACTCCCATCGATTTCTGTAAACTAGCAAGGATATCTGCATACTCAATAAGAGAAAATGGACTCATACTCATAAGATATGGTCTACATCGAACTGTTACTGTATTCGTTACATATACCTTCATATCTCTTTCTCTCTTTATCTCTTTGTACGACGTCGCCTGCTGATATTTCCTCGTTTGCGTGCTTTTTCTTTATGTGAGGTCTTACTCCTCACTCTCCTTTTTACCTTCACCTTACGCTCATACTGTGTACGCTGATTCCTTTGTTTTTTCTGTGCTATACTACACTGAATCTCAAATGTTTCAAGAGATACATTTGTAATCACTACACGAAGCATATCACCAAGTCCATAGATTGTCCCTGTACGTCGCCCTACAATATGCTGTGCTTCTTCTCGTACATCATAGTAATCATCAAGAAGAGAAGAGAGTAAGATAATCCCAGAGAGAGAATAGAGAGGGAAGTCAAGATGGAGGGCATGATAACTGATACCAGAGATAACAGCATCTTGTGTAGAGCCTACATATTGCTTCATATATAATGCACCTAGTCGCTTCTGTGCCTCACGCTCTGCATTCATTGCAACACGTTCATTTGTATTCATAAGAGTAAGTGCTTGCGTGATATATTCTTCTGTATCAGCTGTACTTTTTTGATTATGAAGGTATGCTTTCACACTACGGTGTACAAGACAATCTGCATAACGACGTATTGGAGATGTAAAATGACAATATCGCTCTGATTGTAGTCCATAGTGTCCTTCATTTTCTAAGCTATAACGTGCCTGCATCATACTACGTATTGCTATCGTGTGAAAAATACTCTCTTGAGAGCTTCCTTCTACATAGTCAAGGAGTGTCTGAACAAAGTCAGGACTATCTATAGTAGGTAGTTTATGATGAGGGAAACAATACATTGCATACGCACGCAATGCTTCAAGCTTCTCTTCTGTTGGCGGAGAATGCACTCTGTATACAACAGGATAGTCATGCTCTGCCAAGATATCTGCAATACACTCATTTGCTATAAGCATACACTCTTCTATTAACATATGAGCATAGTACTGTGGATAGACAACGACATTAACGACACTATCATTCTCTATCACAAAGTATGGTGTTGTACTTGTAAAGAAAAGTGCTCCACGTTCACAACGTCTAGTATATAATATATTGGCTACACTTCGTGCGTGCTGTAACATTGCTCCAATATCATCTGTTATAGTATCAATCTCATTAGATTCATGCTCTTGTACCTTTTTTTTCTTAAGAATACCTTTATCTATATCACTGTCTTCTTTGCCATCTAGCCTATCAAAGTACATCTGAACTTTTGTATAGGTCAAACGAGCATGTGAACGAATAATACCTTCATAGACATCTTTACGAAGAACCTTGCCTTTTTTATTTACCTCTATCTCAACGACCATTGCTAATCTATCTACATGAGGTTGTAGACTGCAAATACCATTTGAAAGTTGTTCTGGAAGCATTGGAAGAACCATTGTTGGAAAATAGTATGAATTAGAACGAGTACAGGCTTCTTTATCTAATGCTGTTCCAGTATGTACATATTCTACCACGTCTGCAATAGCTACATAAACCACATAGCTTTCTTTTCGCTCTTCCACATAGATTGCATCATCGAAATCTCGTGAATCCTCGCCATCTATCGTTACAAAAGGATAGTCTACAAGGTTTTTCCTCTTCTCATAATAGGTATCATCAATTGATGTAGGAATAGCATTTACTTCTGCAAGCACATCATCTGGAAATACTCTACGGAGGTTATGCTCTATTTGTACTATTTTCTCTTGTGTAGAAACGTCTTCTTCTTTTCCTAAACATTCAACGAGATGCCCTTCCCATAGTGATTCTTCAAGCATTGCACCTTTTGTAACTGTATAGATACGACGGAAAAGCGTATACGGAATAGACTGTTCATTTTCAAATGTAACAAGAAAACGCAATCGAGAACCAAGAGATATACTTTCAAAAAGAAACGACGTGAGTGATATTTTTTGTATAGCACGAGCAGGAATAGCTTGCTCTGCACTACTGCGTATACAGAGAACACACCCTTCAGCCTTGCGATGTGGTGTCTTGGGGACAATGACGAGAACCTCAACAATATCATGACTACTCGCTCCATAACGTCCCTCACAAGGAATAAAGATATCTTCTTCTCCTTCAACAACACAAAAACTTGCTCCTCCTCGTGTCATAAGGAATGTACCCGTATATATCTGTGCCTCACTAGAGAGTACATAGCCTTTCTTATACTCTACAATACCATATTCTTCTAATGTAGTTACCATTGTCTCTATATAGTGTGTCGCTTTCTTTTTGTAGCCACACGCTTTTGTGATAGAGCCAAGAGAGTATATTTGTTCTTTGTCTATTCCAAATACTCTCGCTACGTCATACAGCGTTACATTGCTAATTTTCTTCTGTGTTCGTGCCACGCTCCCCCCATCGTACTCCCAGTGTATGAGGTATATGTAAGATATCAAAAATACGAAAAATAAATGTGTCTACACACTCAATAAGCGTCTCTGGTTTATTATACAATGCAACTGTAGGGGGCATGATACAAATACCTTGCTCACTTAAAAGAAGTAAGTTGCGAAGATGTATTGTTGATAGTGGTGACTCACGAGGGACAACGACAAGAGGACGTTGTTCTTTACAACATACATCAGCAGCTCTATGTAATAGTGACGATGTTATTCCATGAGCAATATGAGCTACTGTATTCATAGAGCATGGAATGACAATCATACCATCATGTAAAAACGAACCTGACGCTATCGGAGCAAAACCATCTTCTGGTGAATATACCGTATAAGCATATTGATATATTTCTTCCAGTCCTTGCCGTCCTAATTCATATTGTATAACTTGCTCTGCTGTTCTCGAAATCACTAAATGCACTTCTATATTGAGCATGTGTAAAAAATAGAGACACCGTTGAGCGTAGAGTATAGAACTCGCACCAGTAATTCCAACAACTATACGCTTCATTTCTTGACTCCAAGTATAGTATCGATATGGTTATACAAGCTTTCTAAAACCCATGCTATTGGAACAGATTCAAGACAAGCATTTTTATCCTTCTCCAAAGGACAAACATTTTGTCTACATGGTTGACATGGAAGCTGTGCAGAAAAGTAAACATGTGCTGATGATGGAAATGTCCATGATGGATCTGTTGAACCAAGAATAGTAAATGTCGGCGTCCCTACAGCAACGGCTATATGTCTTGGTGCAGAACAGTTTCCAATGTGGAGTGTTGCATAGTACATCACACTTGCCATTTCTCGTAAACTCAACATAGTAGCAGGTAAGACAATTGAAGAACGTTCTCGAACCTTTGTGATTAAGCGAAAAATTTCATCTTCTTCACCTGGTCCATAGAGAGGTAAAAATACAACGTGAGGATAGCGTTTACACACTGCATCAATAAGTTGGACATATCCTTCTAAGGGATATTTACGAGTTGCACGTCTATGTGTAATATCAATCGTAAAAAGAATAGTTCCCTTTTTAACTCCAAGAGAATACAATAACTCACGAGCTGTATCTTTTTCTTCTTCTGTAAGATAGATCTTAGGCTGTGTCTTATTCCACTCTATATCGAGTAGACGAAGAACACTTGCTTTATGTTCGCCAGCATATTCCCCTTGCATAGGAATCACTTGAGTAAAAAAGATACGAGAATACCATGGTGGTTTATTAGAAAGTTTATATTTAGCTGGAGAAAATAGAGAAACCCAATGAATACGAGGAAGATTTTGTAATGCAATAATCATATCATATCCACTATGTGCTACCTCCCAATACCATTTGAGCATAGAAAACGTTGTTGGATATGTCTTTGTATCAACTGCCCAAATATGATTGATATGTGGATTATGTTCAAGTATAGGAACACATTTTTTCTCTGTAAAAAAATCTATTGTCGCCCAAGGGAATGCCTTTGCAACAAGTTCTATACTTGGCGTTGCAAGAACTACATCACCTATCTGACGCTGTTGACATAGTAGAATACGCTGTATATCTTCTGGTACAAGCCCTTGTATCATAATTCCTCATCATCATATAGTATTCACTATACTATATAGTATACCTCACACATAGTCTTTATTACAACGTTACCTATAGTATCACGTTTTTGCTTCATTGTGTATCACCCCTTATATAAGATTCACGTGACACTATACACTCTTGTATTGATTGCCATACATATTGTGGTGAAAGCTCTTTCATACATTGAAAATGTTTCTTTTTACATTGATGAGAACCATGCTTGCCACATGGTCTACATGATAGCTCTATGCCAAGAGCTTTACTCCCTACACTCAATGGATAAAAGCCTTGCTCTGATACTGTTGGTCCATAGAGAGCTATTGTTGGGGTATTCTGTATCCATGCAAGATGCATAAGCCCTGTATCATTCCCACAACATACAGTACTTTTGCGTAATACACCAGCTGTAAATGGAAGAGAAGCATTGAGAAATGAAATCACAGACTCACCCTTACGCACCTTTGCATGTGTGAGAACTTGCTGTGCTATTGCTTCCTCTTCACTACCTCCACCGACAAGATAAACTATATATCCCTCATCTAAACTACGACGAACAAGATCACCAAAATACTCTGGTAACCATCGTTTTGTCTTCCACATTGCTCCTATAGCAAGGCTTATTGCTATTTTATCATCTGCTACACCTTGTTGTACAAGTTCTTCTTCTACACTAGGCGGTAGAGCATAACATGGAAGTGTATATTGTTGTGCTATGCCAAGTGGTGTTGTAAGAGAAAGAAGTCGTTCAACTTCATGTATATGAGGATTTCTTTCTATCACATGTGTTGCAAGTAGTCTATTTATACATGGGGAAGTATAACTTATTCGTATAGGTGCATGAGACTCCCTCATAATATATGAACTTCGATAACTTGGGTGTGGATTTATCCATACGCTGTACTTCATAGAAGCTATCTTTTGACCAAGAACTCGAAGTCCACTCAAACCACTCTTTTTTGAATATCCATACGTTGTATATCCTTCTTGCTCCTCATAGAGAGGACAATAGGAAGAGCGTACCCAAAAATCTATACTTGCTTTTGGATACGCAGTACGTAGAACTTGTAGAAGAGGAAGTGTGAGGAGTGTATCTCCCAAAAAGGCTGTGTTCCATATACCTATACGCATATTACTCTTCTTCTGATGTTAGCCCTAAGATACCCCGCTTTGTATTTCGGATAAAAGTAAGGAATGTCTGTATCTCTTCAAATGTTCCATACAGTTCATCGATTTTATCAAGCAATACTTCCCTTGTTTCTCCTTCTGTTTTCCATAGAATAGTTGATGCTTCTTTTAATGCATGGATTGCCTCTCGTGAAACACCTGCACGGCGAAGACCAACGAGATTGATTCCATGTATCGTAGCAACACTTCTTCTATCTGAAGCTATCATATAGGGCGGAACATCTCGTGCAATACCAGACATTGCAGCAATAAATGAATAAATCCCAATACGAGTAAATTGATGTATTCCTGCAAAGCCTCCAATTATACAATGATCTTCTAAATGGACATGTCCTGCTATACTTGCATTGCTCGACATTATTACATGATTGCCTATCACACAATCATGTGCTACATGGATATTTGTCATGAAAAGATTATTATTTCCTATCACAGTCTTTGCATCATCTTGTACTGTACCTCTATGGACTGTTGCATGCTCACGAAAAGTATTCGAATCTCCTATCCATAGTTCTGTTTTTTCTCCATTAAATTTTAGATCTTGAGGGATATCTCCTAACATTACAAAGCTATGGATTCTATTGTGATTTCCAATACGAGTATATCGTTTGATAACACTATGAGCCTCTATGATATTGTCATCACCTATATGAGTGTCGGCTTCTATGATACAAAACGGCCCTATGACGTTATCAGAGCCAATTGTCGCACTTGGATCAATAATAGCTGTGGGGTGAATAGTATTTGCCATTATGTGAGCTCCTTTACAGAAGAAATAGCTGCAGAGAGAATACCTTCTGCAACAAGTGAGTCATTGACTGTCGCTTGAACTTGCATTTTCCATATAGAAAGTCGTGAGCGTAAGATAGTGCAATACATGTCTAGCCTATCTCCTGGAACAACTGGTTTTCTAAACTTCACTTCTTCCATACTTGTAAATAGGAATACGCTATCTTCTGGAAACTGGTGCGTCTTTAAGACAAGCATACCAGCACATTGTGCCAAACCTTCCATGATAAGCACACCAGGCATGATTGGTAAATTAGGAAAATGTCCTTGAAAAAACGGCTCATTGAACGTCACATTTTTATATGCTTTTATATATGTATGTGGCTCCCACTCAACTACTCTATCTACTAAGAGAAAAGGATATGCATGTGGTAATAACGAACGAATTTCTTGTATTGAAAAGCCCTGCTCCATTATATACACCTACCTTTACTTGCACAGAGATATCATAAAATATACGATATCACACAACGCACGTTTATACAATATCTAGTATAGTACAGGAGAGCAGACGTTTTTTCAAGTGAAATTTCTGTCTCCATACTTCCCCTATACTAGCAGGAGTAGTCATAGTTTTTCAATTTTGCTCTCTTCTAGCATACGTAGAGTATTGAGTATGTTATAGACTTCATAAAATTCTTTACACTACATTATCCAGTACACTCTCATTCATGAGATCAACTTTCATATATCTATGAGAACATGACTCCATAAATATAGTAGCATATACTTATAATACTAGGAATGATATATTGATTACATAGACTACAATTATGAGATAGATACATATACCACTATATCTCATTACGTATATTCTTTTTCACTTATAACATAAGG
>CAMWXW010000004.1 GCA_947178315.1 uncultured Desulfovibrionaceae bacterium
CCCAGAAACAACTACCGGTGGAAATGCTCTTAAATTTTATGCCTCTGTACGAATGGATATCAGAAAAATTCAATCCCTCAAAGATAAAGAAGAAGTCTATGGTTCTCGAACTCGTGTTAAAGTTGTTAAAAATAAAGTCGCTCCTCCATTCAAAGAAGCTCAATTTGATATCTTATATGGAAGAGGAATATCAAAGGTAGGTGAACTCATTGATTTTGCTGTTGATGCTGGTATTGTCGAAAAAAGTGGCTCTTGGTTTGCCTTCGGTTCTGAAAAACTAGGACAAGGAAGAGATAATGTACGGGCTATGCTTGAAGAAAATCCTACACTATTACAAGATATAGAGCATCAAGTCATTGAGTATCTTGGTCTTGAACGCACAACACATATCTAAGTAGATATCACACCTATCTCTTTTTACTACAATGATAAGAAGGGTAGAGTGTCTCTCACATACGTACTATATACTCCTTATATGCATGAAAAAGGCTTGCTAAATTAGTATTCCTATAGTATAGATACAAAGAATTCCTCTAAGGAGAGATAGCATGGCAAAAAAAATGACAGATATTGATAGCCTTAAAAAAGAAGCACTGAAAACTGCACTGGGAACAATAGAACGCAAATATGGACAAGGTTCTATCATGAAATTAAGTGATCCCACTAATATCTCTATTCCTGTTATTCCAACCGGTTCACTTGGTCTCGATGTCGCACTTGGTGTCGGAGGACTCCCACGTGGAAGAATAGCAGAAATCTATGGTCCAGAATCTTCTGGAAAAACTACTATTGCCTTACACATGATTGCAGAATGTCAAAAAATGGGGGGAACAGCTGCCTTTGTTGATGCAGAACACGCCCTTGACCCTATCTATGCTCAGAAATTAGGAGTACAGTTAGATGACCTTCTTATTTCACAACCAGATCATGGTGAACAAGCTCTTGATATTGTAGATATGCTCGTTCGTTCAAACGCTGTTGATCTCATCGTTGTTGATTCAGTTGCAGCTCTTATCCCACAGACTGAACTAGAAGGAAATATGGGTGAAACTCAGATGGGAAGTCAAGCTCGTCTTATGTCTCACGCTTTACGAAAACTCACAGGTTCTATCAATAAATCACACACATCTGTTCTCTTTATCAATCAAATACGTATGAAGATTGGTGCTATTTCATACGGAAGCCCAGAGACAACTACCGGTGGAAATGCTCTTAAGTTTTATGCTTCTGTACGAATGGATATCAGAAAAATTCAATCCCTCAAAGATAAAGAGGAAGTCTACGGTTCTCGAACTCGTGTCAAAGTTGTTAAAAATAAGCTTGCTCCTCCATTCAAAGAGGCTCAATTTGATATCCTCTATGGAACTGGAATATCAAAAGTGGGTGAACTCATCGATTTTGCTGTTGATGCTGGTATTGTTGAGAAAAGTGGCTCTTGGTTTGCCTTAGGTTCTGAAAAGCTCGGACAAGGAAGAGATAACGTACGGGCTATGCTTGAAGAAAATATCACATTACTTCAAGATCTTGAACGAAAAGTTAATGAATATCTTGGTATTGAGCGGGTTGTTACTGCTATAGAAGAACAAGAGTAAAAATCGGAGGAGTACGTGCTGACAACTGCAGAGATACGAGCAAAATTTCTTGCCTTTTTTAAGAGTAAAAATCATGCTATTCTCCCTTCTTCCTCTCTTATTCCTAATAATGATCCAACACTTCTTTTTACAAATGCAGGCATGGTACAATTTAAGAATATCTTTCAAGGAAAAGAAAAACCTCTTGTAGAAACAGCAGCTACTGTACAAAAGTGTATTCGAGCAGGAGGAAAACACAACGACCTTGATAATGTCGGAAGAACTGCTCGACATCATACCTTTTTTGAAATGTTAGGCAATTTCTCCTTTGGTTCCTATTTCAAGCGAGATGCAATCCGTTATGCATGGGAATTCATTACAAAAGAATTACAGCTTGATAAAAACAGGCTGTATGTTACAGTCTATCTTGATGATGATGAAGCATACACCATATGGCATGATGAATGTGGTCTTGATGCTACACGAATCTTTCGACTTGGAGAAAAAGATAACTTCTGGACTATGGGAGATACTGGTCCATGCGGTCCAAGTTCTGAAATTTTTGTTGATCAAGGAGAAGCATTACGGTGTGGTGATGAATGTGGAATAGGAAAATGTGATTGTGATAGATTCCTTGAAATATGGAATCTTGTTTTTATGCAATTTGATCAACAAGCTGATGGAACTCGTCTTCCCCTTCCAAAGCCTTCTATAGATACAGGTATCGGACTCGAACGTTTAGCTGCTATTTGCCAAGGTGTCCACTCCAATTATGATACTGATATCTTTATGGGAATTATTCACTACATAGAAGAACTCATAGAGAGAAGATATACATATAAAGGAGGCAATGAATCCTTTGATGTAGCTATGCGTGTTATTGCAGATCATAGTAGAGCAATTGCTTTTATGATAGCTGATGGTATTCTCCCTTCCAATGAAGGAAGAGGCTATGTATTGCGTAGGATATTACGTAGAGCATATCGTTTTGGTAGGGAATTAGGCTGTACAGGAACATTTTTATATAAGGTTGTTCTCTTTATCACGCAACATATGGGAGAACAGTATCAGGAATTACTACAAAATCCAGACTTTATGCAACGCATTGTAGAAAAAGAGGAAGAAGCATTTAATAAGACACTTGATAAAGGTCTTCTTCTTTTAGAAGAGATGTTAGCAGAAGCAAAAGAAAAAAAGCATGATAGATTATGTGGTAAAAAGGCTTTTCTCTTACATGATACCTATGGTTTTCCTATTGATATTGTGAATGATATTGTAGAACAAAATGGAATGACGGTTGATCTTATTGAATTTGAAGCATGTATCCAAGAGCAAAAAGAGCGAGCACGTATGGCATGGAAAGGTGGAGATACAACCGTACTCCAATCAATCTTTACATATACAAGCGATATAGAGCAGACACATTTTGTAGGATATGAACAAACAACAGCAGAGGCTCTCATACAACAACTCTATTCTGATACAGGAACTCCAATAGATACATTAGAAGAAGGAAGTTATGGTTACTGCGTACTAACACAGACTCCTTTTTATGCAACAGCAGGAGGACAAGAGAGTGATATAGGAATACTTAGCACAGAAAACGCATGTGCAGAATGTATTGGAGCTGAACTTTCTCCTTCTGGTGCTATAGTACACAGTATATATGTTACTTCCGGCATCATACATAAAAATAGCTCTGTACAAGCATGTATAGATATCGACACACGACATGCTCTTGCACGTAATCATACTGCAACACATCTTGCTTTTGCTGCACTACGTTCCCTTATCTCTCCAACAATACGTCAAGCCGGCTCTCTTGTAACAGCAACAAAGTTACGTTTTGACTATACTGCGATAGAACCGTTAACACAAGAACAGATAAATTCAATAGAAAAAGAAGTCAATACGCGTATACAACAAGCCATTTCTGCACATGTTATTGAAACAGAATATGAAAAAGCTATTGCACAAGGTGCTGTTTCACTTGCTGGAGAAACATATTCTGATACAGTTCGTGTCGTTTCTTTTGATACCTATTCACAAGAGTTATGTTGTGGAACACATGTTCACAATACAGGTGAAATTGGTGCTTTTGTTATTACTTCAGAATCTGGGGTTGCTACAGGTGTTCGAAGAATAGAAGCGATTACAGGAATGCAAGCACTTACATATATGCAAGAACAGAGAGCGACGTTACAGGACATTGCCCTTACCTTAAAATGTCCACAATCTTCAATAGAACGAAATATAGGGCTTCTCATAGAAGAGAAAAAAGCATTGCAAAAACAACTAGAAGAACAAAGTATACTCCTTGCATCATATACAGCACAAAAACTCACACAGCAAATAGAACATATGTCTGCATGTTCACTTCTTATGCACATATTTCATGACACAACACCACAGTTTATGAAAGCTGTTATTGATACTTTACGTCCTACTTTTACAAAGGGAGTTATTGTACTTGCATCTCTCTCTGTTGATACTGTCCATGTTGTCATATATACTGGAGATGAGATAGTAAAACAATATAGTGCAAAAATGCTTTTAGAACACATAGCATCATATATAAATGCAAAAGGAGGTGGAAAGCCTAATTTAGTACAAGCTGGTGGAAAAAATCCAGCTGGAATTGAAGAAGCTTTTTCTGCAATAAAGACTCTTTTACAATAGATACTCTTATGACATCAGTTGAGTAACAAAAATTATAGTTCATTCTTCTCTGTCTTACGTAATGCTTGTACTCGTGATTGTATTACATCTCTATTTGGATAGATACTTTCAATAGCTTTTAACTCCTCTATTGCTTGCTTTCTCTCACCTAATAAGCCATATATTGTTGCTAACATAAAACGTGAAGAGTAGTGTATCTCTTCATCAGGTTGACTATTCCCTATCAATTTATTAAAAATTGGACGTGCTTTTTTATATTGCTCCCCTAGTGTATATACTACGCCTAATTCATATTCACACCATTTCCCTACTTCTTGCTCTTCTTTTTGAATACAACGTTCTAATTGTTCTTCTCCTCGCTGTAAATTACGGGTATCTTCGGCTATAAGAACAATATATTGTCTATATAACTTAATCTTCTCTTCTTGTGAGAGTGGAAAATTACTTGTCATTAGCTTTTCTAGTGTATGAATGACTTCCTCTTTAGAACGCTTCATATGGTATACTTGAACCATCTCTTTCAACACATAGGGCATATATTCAACATCGTGTTCGTACTCTTTCTCCATATCTCGCAATATATTTATCCCTTGTTCAAAATCACTCTTCAACTGAACTGTAATATAAAGGAGTCGTTGCCATGCAAGCCATCGTTTGGAATCTGAACCTGTTGTCATATCAGAGAGATACTCACTATACTTTTCTATCGCTTTATCATATTCTTTACTTGCGTATAGCTCCTCTCCTTCTCGAAATATCTGACTCACTTCTTCTTTGTTGCCTAATAATATCATATAGTAAATGACTGCACAAATACATAGTGATAGGAGTATTCCAGCAAGAATTCCATATTTTTTCTGTATCATCGATAGCGTTACTTTATTTTTGAACATATCCTCTCCTCATTCCCTCTATTACTATGTATACACTAATTAGTCACATATTCAAAATCATCTCATATTTTCTACGGTGCGCTCATTTTTGTAATAGCTCCCATAAACGACGTAATTCCACCTGAATAGTCTTTTATCTCGAATGCTAAAAGTTCTAATATCAACAATAAGAAAATAAAGCCAACTGCTATTTTTATTGGAAATGCAAAGAGCATCAGATTCATTGTAGGGACTGCTTTACCCACAAGTGCCATTGCAAGAGTAAGAACTATCATCGCACTCACGACTGGGGCTGATATCTTGAATGCTAAATAAAACATAGTACCACTATAGCTAAGTACATCTTGTGCAAGACGCGCACTCCATGTGAAATCACCCACTGGCAAAAGAGAAAACGATTCTGCTAATGAACGAATCACAGCTATATGTCCATTAAATAACAAAAAGAATAAAAGAGCTATGAGATAGAAAAAGTTTGTTATTGCTCCAGCTTGCATTCCAGACGTAGGATCAATAACATTAGCCATAGAAAAGCCTATTTGTATATTGGTAAACTCAAGACCTATACGAATTGCCATAAAAATAATACGAGTACATATACCTAAGGTAAATCCATAGATCAATTCCTTTACAGTAAGCAAGATTAGATACACTGTTGAGAATGAAGGAATCTGTAGCGTCGGAATATTGACGTAATATAAAAATACAATGCTAAGGATAGCAATAAGAGGAAATTTAACTGCTCTTGGTATAAAGTTACCATCAAAGAATGGGAGCATAAATATCACAATTCCAAGACGTATCAGTATTAACAAAAGAGTCTGTGCTTCCATTACTGTTATTGGTAATGTTATCATAACGGAGCATGTATATGCAAAACGTATTCCTCATTAGCTGTCGAAGTATAATGTTCGTATTGTTTATACTGTTCTTATTATCATAGCTATCTTCTATCAATATAAACCATATGAATAGTATTTTTATTGAGACTCACTGTCTTTCCTAAGATATATTTTATAAAAATAGTGATGTTCATAATGTTCATATTGTTGTTTATAAGATATTCATTCATACTTAGTGAGATAAAGAACAATACGCACATTATGAGAATAAAATGTTCGTATATACTCTGTTACTATTGTTATAACTATGCATAAAAAATAAAAAGAGAATGCAAACTATCTACAAAAGTGAAGATATACATAGATAGAGAAGGGGTATAAAATAAAGATAAAAGATTATAGATTACAGATAAATAAATTGATTTTGTTACTATAATGTGCTATTGTGTTTATAAATATATTAAGGATAAAAAGATAAGATAGGGTGAAGAATATCTAATATAGTCGTATGTTCATAGTCCTGTAGAGTATATGTTCTTTTATGTATATTATATGCAATATATAGAGCATAGAGACATGTTATATGTATATATATACTCTATAGTGTTCTTGAAAGATGTCTTCTATAATCCCTCTCTTTCAATGATAATATGGAGTTATTGACATATACTTCATGTTATTACTATTACTATTTTTTATTTATACTTTAACGTATGTTATTTCTGGAGTGTATATGGATGTACTTTTCAAAAAAGAAGACATTATGGAAGGAGTGCAAAAAGCGTACAACATCATTCCTAGTAAAGTGGGAAACTATTTGAGATCGATTTGGATACAAGCAGAAGATTATGAAATATCAATAATGGCAACTGATGCTTCAATAGAGTTCAAAGGCTCATATCCTATACAGACAGCATCAACCTTTTTCATTGGTGTACCTAGTAAGTCCTTTGTTGAATTGTTACGAAAACTATCACTTGGAGATGTGTGTTTAGAAATTGAAGAAAATAAAAAAACACTTACTGTTAAACAAGGTAAAGGAAAATATGCTCTCCCTGTAGCAGATCAAATGTGGTTTCAACCATTTACTCCATTTCCAGAAGAATTAGCTGTAACATGGCTTGGATATACATTCAAAGATGCTATCGATAAACTCTATTTCTGTATTGCAGATGAAGATACTATTGAAGGTATCAATTGTCTTTCTATAAAACCAGTTGGCTCTCTTGTTGAGCTTTGTGGACTCAATGGACATCAGCTAGCTGTTTTACAAATAGAGCATGAAGCACTAGCACAAGCATTACCTCCTGAAGGAATACTTGTCCATAAAAAATACATCGTTGAACTTAAAAAAATGCTCCCAGAAACAGAGATTGATATATGTTTTCAAAATAATAGACTCCATACAAAAGCATTAGAAGTGAGTGAACATATTTCACTACCTATTAGTGCTTACTCATATCCAGAATATAAACACTTCTTGGATAAATTGCATGCAGAAGGAGTTTCTACACTCAAAGCTCCTCGTAAAGCTGTTATGGATTGCCTCGAAAAAATATCTATCTTTAATACTGAGAGCAATCGTTGCGTGTATTTACAACTCACGCAAAATACTGTATTATTTTCTGTTCAAGGTTTTGAAGTCGGAACTGGAGAGGAAGAAATTGAAGTTGAATATACTGGTTCTATTGAGAAAATAGCCTTCCCTACTAAGAATCTTATAGAAATACTTTCTAAATTTACTTCTGAAACGATTACGTTTCTTTTTACGTCAATTGAAGGACCTTGTGGAATTGTCGGTGATGATGATGCTCACTATACTGTCATTATCATGCCTATGAAAATAGCAGAGAAGTGATTTACAAAAGGGGTGTATGATGGTGAATAATGAGAATGCGTATACGGCTGATAGTATAACAGTATTAGAAGGACTTTCTGCTGTTAGAAAACGTCCTGCTATGTATATAGGCAGTACTGATATACGAGGGCTTCATCATTTAGTATATGAGGTTATAGATAACTCTATAGACGAAGCTTTAGCTGGATATTGTACACGAATCAGTGTCATTATTCACGTCGATAACAGTATAACAGTCAAAGATAATGGACGAGGTATACCTGTTGAAATCCACGCTAAAACAGGTATTTCGGCATTAGAACTTGTTATGACGAAATTACACGCTGGTGGAAAATTTGACAATAATACATACAAGGTATCTGGTGGACTCCACGGTGTCGGTGTTTCTTGTGTGAATGCACTTTCCGAGTTCCTTGAAGTTATCGTCCAACGTGGTGGAACAAAGTATAGACAAACATTCTCGCGTGGTGTGCCTACAGAAGGGATTCAGGAATTAGGAGAAACAACATCACGTGGTACGATGATACGTTTCAAACCCGATGAAGAAATTTTTGAAGTCACTGAGTTTTCATATGATACACTCTATAGACGATTTGAAGAGTTAGCGTATCTCAATAAAGGTCTTGAAATAGAATTTATAGATGAGCGAACAAATATTACAAAAGAATTCAAATTTGATGGTGGAATACGAGAATATGTAAAAGATCTCAATAGTAAATCAATGGGGATACACCCTATTATTTACGGAGAAAGTGAGCCTACAAAAGGTATTGTAGTTGAGTTTGCTCTTCAATATAACACAGACTATAAAGAGACAATGCTTACATTTGCTAATAATATCTGTACAAAAGAGGGCGGAACACACCTTGCCGGCTTCAAAACAGCATTGACAAGAGCAATAAATGGATATGCGAAAAGCCAACCAGATATCCAGAAAAAATTAAAAGATACTCTACTCACAGGAGATGATGTTCGTGAGGGACTCACAGCTGTTCTAAGTGTCAAATTACCTGATCCACAGTTTGAAGGACAAACAAAAACAAAGCTTGGGAATAGTGATGTAACAGGTATTGTTTCAGCATATGTCTATACCCAACTCTGTTCTTGGTTCGAAGAAAATCCTAAAGAAATTCGTATGATAATAGAGAAGGCTCTTGATGCAGCGCGCGCACGTGATGCAGCTCGACGTGCTAGAGAGTCTGTGAGAAGAAAAGGGGCTCTTTTTGATAACTCTCTTCCTGGAAAATTAGCTGATTGTCAAAGTAAAGATCCAAAAGAAAGCGAATTATTTATTGTTGAGGGTGATTCTGCAGGGGGTTCTGCAAAATCTGGAAGAAATCCTAATAATCAGGCTATCCTTCCATTACGAGGAAAAATTCTCAATACAGAACGAACACGTTTTGATAAAATCTTGAGTAATAAAGAAGTCTGTGCGCTTATCACTGCAATTGGTGTTGGTATTGGAGAAGATGATATAGATTACTCTAAATTACGCTATCATAAAATTGTTATCATGACTGATGCTGATGTTGATGGTGCACATATACGAACACTTCTCCTTACATTTTTCTTTCGTCAATTTAGAGAACTCATTGAACGAGGACATGTATATATAGCACAACCTCCACTCTTTCGAGTCTATAATTCTAAAATCAATGAGTTTATCAAAGATGAAGAGAGCTTAGACATTTTCTTGATGAATAGAGTATGTGAAGATACACGTATTACTACAAAAAAAGGCGTCGTTGAAGAGAAGAATGCAGTCTATACTCTCCTTACTGCTATACGAAGACTCCTTATTGCTGTACGAGAACTTGAACAATCTGGTTTCCCACAATCTCTTATCACTCTTCTCATAGAGTATGAACTACCTATTACTTTTGAAATCTGCAAACACCACACTTCAGAGTGGGATAGCTTTGTTGCTTTTGTCAAGGAGAAAGGGGCATTCATACATACAGAAGAGAGAATAGAAGCAGAAGAAAGCCGTATCTATATATTATTCACTGATGAAAAAGAGAATACTCATACACTTTCAATAGAATATCTTAATTCATTACGCTATCGTTCTTTTATCTCTGCCTTACAAACCGTGTGTACGTATGTAGATACAAAAGATATAGAAGTTATTCGGAAGCAAGAAATACATACTGTCTCTTCTGTTTTTGATCTCTTTCATATGCAAATGGAAGAGGCACGTAAAGGAATACATATCCAGAGATATAAAGGTCTTGGAGAAATGAACGCAAATGAATTATGGGATACAACAATGAATCCTGAACATAGAATGATGTTACAAGTTGCTGTACAAGATGCAGAAGAAGCAGATGATATCTTCTCTAAACTCATGGGAGAACATGTTGAGCCTCGTAGGGAATTTATTGAACGTAATGCTTTGTTAGTTCAAGAGTTAGATATATAGCGAAAAGGGGGAAACGTGTCAGAACAGCATATCACTATTGAAGAAGAGTTAAAGAAATCGTATTTAGAGTACTCATTGAGTGTTATTGTGGGAAGAGCAATTCCAGATGCACGAGATGGACTTAAACCTGTTCATAGACGTATTTTATTTGCTCAACATGAACTCAATAATACGTATAGAAATCCACATAAAAAATCTGCTCGTATTGTCGGTGATGTCATCGGTAAATATCACCCTCATGGAGATTCTGCTGTCTATGATGCTCTTGTTCGAATGGCTCAAGACTTTTCTATGCGTGATGTACTCATTGATGGACAAGGAAACTTTGGTTCAATAGATGGAGATTCTGCTGCTGCTATGCGATATACAGAAGCTCGCATGACACGTCTTACAAGTGAGTTCTTACAAGATATTGATAAAGAAACAGTTCAATTTCGCCCCAATTATGATAATACTCTTATGGAACCAGCTGTTCTTCCAACAAAAGTTCCTAATCTCTTGTTAAATGGAACATCTGGAATAGCTGTTGGTATGGCAACCAATATTCCTCCACACAATCTGGGTGAATTATGTGATGCTTTACTCTATATGGTAGAAAATCCATTTTGTGAACCTCGAGATTTGCTTGAGTTTATTAAAGGTCCTGATTTTCCAACATATGGATTTATCTATGCTGGAAAAGGGCTTATCGATGCCTATCTCACAGGGAGAGGTTCTGTAAAAGTTCGTGGTAAAGTAGAAATTGAAGAGAGAAAAAAGGACTTTCAATCTCTTGTTATCACTCAAATTCCATATGCTCTCAATAAAGCTTCTTTAGTTGAAAAAATTGCTCTTCTTGTCCATGAGAAAAAAATAGAGGGAATAACAGATTTACGTGATGAATCTTCTCAGCGTAATGGAATACGGGTTGTCATGGATCTTAAAAGAGGCACTATTCCAGAAATTGTTATCAATCTCTTGTATAAACATACACCGCTTGAAACCTCATTTGGAATCAATATGATGGCTGTGTATAACAATAAACCATGTCTTCTTTCTCTTAAAGAAGCTTTGCAGATTTTTATAGAGCATAGAAAAGATGTTATTATTAAGAGAACAATATATGATTTACGTCAAGCACAAGCTCGTGCGCATATCATTGAAGGTCTTTTAATAGCCCTTGATCATATCGATGCTGTTATTGCTTGTATCAAAACATCAAAAAATACGGAAGAAGCAAAACAACGTCTTCAAACAGAATTTACTCTTTCAGCAATACAAGCTCAAGCTATTTTAGACATGCGTTTGCAACGTCTTACAAATCTGGGATATAATGAGCTACGTGATGAGTATCGTGAATTACAAGAGCGTATTGCATATTTTCAATCTATACTTCAAGATAGCAATATTTTACTAGGAGTGATTAAAGAAGAGCTTGAAGATATAAAAGCACGTTTTGCTACTCCACGAAGAACAGAAGTGCTTTATACAGAGCTTGATGCTTTAGAAACAGAAGATTTAATTCCTGATGAAGATGTCGTGATTACACTCTCTAAACGAGGGTATATCAAACGTACACCACTTAGCACCTATCAACAGCAGCGTAGAGGTGGAAAAGGAATAGCAGGACTCAATACATCGGAAGATGATTTTGTTCAAGACTTCATAACAACGACAACACATCAATATCTCCTCCTCTTTACAAATACAGGAAGAATGTTGCAATTAAAAGTGCATCAAGTTCCGGAAGGAAGTAGAACTGCAAAGGGAACTCATATAGCCAATTTATTGACGCTTGCAGACAATGAATTCATACGTACTATTCTGACAATACGTGAATTTGATGAAAATACCTATTTCTTATTTGCAACGAAACGAGGTATGGTCAAGCGTTCTTCGGCATCGCTCTATAGTCGTTGTCGTAAAAGTGGTATTCAGGCTGTCGGGCTACGAGATGGAGATGAGCTTATACGAGTCTGTACAGTAACAAATGAACACCATATTATCCTCACTACTCGCAAGGGATATGCTATACGTTTTGACTGTAATCCAGATGATTTACGGCCTCTTGGAAGATCAGCCTCTGGTGTGCGTGGTATTCGATTACGAGGAGATGATGTTGTCGTTTCTTGTGATGTTGTGCTTGCAAGTGATACAGAAGCTGAAATGTTTACACTATCCGAAAATGGATATGGAAAACGTACAAAACTTGAACTCTATAGGCTACAAGGAAGAGCTGGAAAAGGTATCATCACATTTAAGGTTACTCCAAAAACAGGTGATGTCATGGGTTCTGCTGTTGTTGGTGATTCTAATTCCCTTGTTCTTCTCACCTCAACGAACAAAATTCTACGCACAGGAATTGATTCCATACGGATTATTAGTAGAAATACACAAGGTGTTCGTATTGTTTCTCTTCCGGCTAATGCTGTTGTCGTTGGCTTTGATCTTGTCTACAATGAAGATATTCCACAAGATGAGCATGGTGAAGATGAGGATATTCCTCCTCTCTTAGACACATTTCAATAGACTCTCTTTTTGTACTACTCCTCAATAATGTGTATGAAGTATACGTTTTCTACGTATACTTCTTTTGTTTTTATAGATACGTTATTTTTTGTAGTAGTATGAGATTTCTTTTCTTTATCCTACTTTATGGCATTATATTTGCAATTCTATTGATAGTTAAATTACAAATGTAAGGATATGAGACTATGCCAAGTAAAGTAGAAAACAGTGCAGATGTGAAAAATATGATTCAGCAACATATTATTGATTGCAAGAAATTGCAAAAAGAAAGTATTCTTATTGCTGGAAAGATTCGAGATGACGAATTGGAAGAAAGTCTCTTAGGTATGTCTGATATTATGCGTACAACACCTAATGTCTTACGTAATATATATAGTATGCAGAAAGAGTATGGTGTAGAGTCTGGTCTTGATGCAGAGATGTTCGCTGTTATAGGTTCGATGGGTGAAGAATTTTCTGAAGTAATCTTAGTTGAAGACTGGGTAAGTTTGAGTGATATGCTTGAATTTGAATATGCACCTATATTGGAACGTCTTGTTGTTGCATTAGAAGATGCACAAAAGGAGATAGCATAATATGGAAGAAGATGCTGTTGGATTACTAGATGAAGCTATAGCATTAGCTAAATTGGAATTACAAGAACTTGCCCAGAATACTGAGGACTCGTTAAGTATTGCTGATGAGTATGCATCAAAACGATATACTATAGTAAATAAAGCATGGGAAGTACAAAAAACCAAAGCATCTTCTCCTTTATTTAAGGAAAAAATACAAGTACTATACGCATTACAAAAAGAACTTCTTACAGTAGCAGAGCAAATACGAGAATCTATTGCTCGTACTCTTAAAAAAAGTTCTCATTCCTCAAAAGCACTTAAGGGATATAAAAATAGTGTTACCTTAGAAGAAACACATCTCTTACAACCAGTGAAGGGGTAATATTTTCTTTACTGTAGATTTTATAGTACTCTTTGTGATATATAGTCTCTATGACTATAGAAGATTATTCCCTTCATTCCTATACGTATAGTGTACCAGAAGAACAAATAGCTTTCTATCCATCTAAGGAAAGAGATTCCTCTCGTTTATTAGTGCTTGATCGTTCTTCTCATTCTTATACGCATAGTACTTTCTCAGATATCTTTTCTTTTTTTCCTTCTCCTGTCTTATTTGTTGTTAATAACTCTAAGGTTCTCCCAGCACGATTTTTTGCTACTCGTGCAACTGGTGCATATATTGAAGTCCTTCTCCTCTCTCCTCTTCCTCTACTCACTATAGAATCACAAGGAGAGTACGCTTCGTGTACAGCAGTCGTCTTACTAAAAGGGGCTAAGAGGTGTACTTTAGGGGAAGAACTTACCACTCATTTTGGGTTACGTATCATGTTGCAGGAAAAAATGGACTACGGTAAATATCGTGTTCAACTCTTATGGGATAAACATATTTCACTTGAAGAGTTATGTACTCGATATGGCAAAATGCCCTTACCTCCTTATATCAGAAGAGAGGGGGAAGAAAGTGATTTAGAGAGGTATCAGAGTATTTTTGCTGATAGTAAAGAATGTGGTTCTGTTGCTTCTCCTACAGCTTCATTGCATTGTTCTTCTACATTTATAGAATCTTTGCAACAACATGGGAGTACGCTTGCTTATGTGACACTTTATGTAGGGTATGGAACGTTTTCTCCTATCCGTACAGATGATATCAGAGAACATGAGATGCACGAGGAGTATATATCTATTACTGAAGAAAATGCACGTAAAATACAAGAGGCAAAAGAGCAAGGGATACCTATTGTGGCTATTGGTACAACTGCATTACGTGTTCTTGAGAGTATCATGGAGCGTTATGGAGAGATTCTACCCTGTTCTATGATGACAAAATTATATATAACTCCTGGATATAAATTTCGCTGTGTGGATTCACTTATCACAAATTTTCACTTACCAGAGTCCTCTTTATTGGTTCTTGTCTCTGCATTTGCCTCTAGAAAATATATTCTTGATGCCTATGCTGAAGCCGTACATCAAGGCTATCGATTTTTCTCTTATGGTGATGCTATGTTAATAAAATAATACCCTTGTATACCCTCTTCTTGTAGGGCAAAGAGGCTTTATTATACACTGTATTATTTTAGTGTTCTGGTGAAATATTATTGACACAATATTCTTTTTATTGCACAATAAGTCCACAGATTGTGCATAACGATGTTTTCATCTGCACCTGATTTTATTTTTGAGGTTTTTATGTCCAAATCAATTTATGTTGGTAACTTACCATGGAGTACAACAGAAGATGACTTAGCAAGTCTCTTTTCTGAATATGGTGACGTCATTTCTGTAAAGCTTATCTCTGATAGAGAAACAGGGCGTTCTAAAGGCTTTGGTTTTATTGAAATGGGAGATGATGTTGCTAAGACTGCTATTGAAGCATTAGATAATCAGGAATTCGGTGGTAGAACACTGCGGGTGAACGAAGCTAGACCTCAAACACCTAGATAAATCTATAGAGTATTGTATTAAGAAGATATATAAAAATAGACTTTTCTTTAAGAAGGGATAGTAGATGGAGTAATATCTTCTTGTTGTAATAGAATATGAGACTACTCTCCTTGTATTCAAGAAGGGTAGTTTTTTTATTGCGTATGTTTTTGAAAGTATATTCTTTACTCTTTCTCATAAAAGAGAGCTTGACATAGAGTATGAATACTATATAATCTAACAGAAAGGCTAGATGGCGGAACGGTAAACGCAGTGGACTCAAAATCCACCGTCCTTATGGGCTTGTGAGTTCGAATCTCACTCTGGCTACCAAATTACTTTGAGGTTTATATGAATTCTGTAATAATTCGCTTGATATTGATAAGTACATTATTCTTAGTATCATGTGCCTCTAAAGTTACTATTTCTGAAGCTCCAGAATATCTGAAAAATATTGATAAAGATGAACTAAAACAACTTGTTAGTTATCCTCTGTGTATGGTATTACCCACAGGTGCTTATTGTGGAGATAGAAATCTTGGGAATCTATTTGTGCTTACAGAGAAGATAAGTACAGGTAAAGATGTCACTATTGAGCAGATTATTGAT
>CAMWXW010000005.1 GCA_947178315.1 uncultured Desulfovibrionaceae bacterium
AGAAATATCTTATCTTTACATATATACAACTCTTTTCTATTCCCACTCTATCGTACTTGGTGGCTTAGAAGAGATATCATACACAACTCTATTCACACCCACGACTTCACTAATAATTCGGCTCGATATCTTCTCTAGCAATGGATACGGAAGTTTTACCCAATCAGCCGTCATAGCATCTACACTTTCTACAACACGCAGTGCTATCACATGTTCATATGTTCTTCCATCTCCCATAACGCCTACTGTTTTCAGTGGAAGAAGAACAGCAAACGCTTGCCAGACACTTCGATAAAGTCCTGCAGATATAAATTCTTCTGTTACTATTGCATCAGCCATACGGACAATTTCTAAACGTTCTTCTGTTACCTCACCAATCACACGAATAGCTAAGCCCGGCCCTGGGAAGGGGTGTCGCCATACTATGCTATCTGGGAGTCCAAGCTCTGTACCTAAAACACGAACTTCATCTTTGAATAACTCTCTAAGAGGTTCTACTAGAGCAAGCTTCATATCTTCTGGAAGCCCTCCGACGTTATGATGACTCTTAATAACAGCAGACTCCCCCTCAGAGATTGATTCTATTACATCTGGATAGAGTGTACCTTGTGCTAAAAATGTTACCATATCACCAACACGTTCTGCTTCTTTTTCAAAGAGTTCTATAAATAAGTGTCCGATACGTTTTCTTTTTTCTTCTGGATCTTCTATTCCACGCAATGCTTCCAAGAACTCTGCTCGAGCATCTATCATCTGTACATTTAAATCACAATGCTCTTGTAAATACTCCATTATTTGAGGACCTTCCCCACTACGCATAAGACCAGTATCAACAAAAAAACAGTGCAATCTATCGCCTATTGCTTTTTGGAGTAACACAGCCACAACGGTAGAGTCAACACCTCCAGAAAGAGCACAGAGAACATGATTATTCCCTATTTGCTCTTTACATCTCTCAATCAATGTATGACTGTACTCAGCAACAGACCATGTAGGTGTAAGCTTGCATATAGAAAAAAGAAAGTTATCAATAAGCTTCTTACCTATAGGAGTATGAGAAACTTCTGGGTGAAATTGAACTGCATAGATAGGTTGTGTTCTTGACTGTATAGCTGCAATAGGGACATTCTCTGTAGAAGCAATACACTCAAAGCCTTCCGGCAATGAAATTACCTCATCACCATGCGACATCCATATAGGTGCAGGAGATTCGATATCAGCAAAAAGAGGACTTTCTTTCTCAATTGTAAGAAGAGAAGAACCATATTCTCGTGAAAGTGAAGAAACAACCTTGCCCCCAAGACTATACGCAAGGAGTTGCATTCCATAGCATATTCCAAGAATAGGTATACCTAATTCAAGAAGCTCTGTATGAAGTCTCGGTGCATCAGTATCATATACACTTGAAGGACCACCAGAAAGAATAATTGCTCGAGGAGTATACTGAAGTATGGTATCCACAGATGCCTTACATGAAATAATTTCGGAATAGACACCACTTTCACGAACTCGACGTGCAATAAGTTGTGTTACCTGTGAGCCGTAATCTACAATAATAACAGTATCTCTGTTCATATCTCACCACTTCTCTTCTTTTATCATAATACTACACTATCATTATACTCTCATACATATCATAAGCATGATAAAAAGTCAATTTTTCCTCCCTCCTCTCATTGCTCTACCTATTTATAATGAGCTATATATTTGGATTTATATATCTTATGTACATCTTGTCTTTCATCATTTTTATATAGTATACTGTCTTCTTTCATTATTTATATAAAAGGAAGACATATATGAATACACTATACACACCTCATGTATCTAAGGGAGAATATATTTATTTTACTGATGATAGCAATGATCCATGCTATATGCCTGCTGGAGCTATTACGTCACTCAGAGTTGGAACAATACTCTGCAATAGTCATGGAGAAGAATCATTACTTGTTATAGGAAAGCAATATCATTACACACATGAAACCCGTGCTTTTCATAGACTTATCTGTGAAGCATTATGCGATATTTCTGAAGCAAATGAGCAGTATTCTATTCATCATAAAGGATATAGTGTTGCATGGATTACCCTTTCTGATAGTGCAAGTGTAGGGAAACGCTCTGATACAAGTGGACCTCGTATTGGCTCACTCCTTCGAGCATCATTTGATATCTCTGTTGAACGCAGTTTCGTTATACCAGATGAACCAGAGCAATTAGAGCATCTCTTACTTGACCTATCTCTTTTTCAACGCTTTAACTGTATTCTCACTACAGGTGGAACAGGACTTTCTCCACGAGATATAACACCAAACGTCATGGAGAAAATCATACAGCACCCACTTCACGGATTTGAAATAGCAATGATGCAAGCAAGCATGCAATATGTTTCTACAGCTATTCTTTCACGTGCACGAGCAGGGATTATAGCACAAAGTATTATTATAAATTTACCGGGAAGTCCAAAAGCTGTTGAACAAAATCTTATACCTCTTCTGCCTGCATTACCACATGCAATGGATAAGTTATGTGGAGATACATCAGATTGTGCTGGACTGTTTACACTACCCTCTACAAAATAACATACTAAATAATAGACTTACATTGCATTTCTTCCTTTGTTCTGCTACACTTTGTATAAAGATGAGGAATAGAGATGCAATGCTATACACGAGATAGCCTTATACATGCGTTTTCAACACCATTATGGCATGAAATAGTACCTACAATAAAAGCATATAGTATGCACAGTTCTGATATCCCACAGCATTGCTCTGTAGATATCTATAAAACTCCTTTTCCTCATAGTATTGCTCATTATAAAAACTGTTGTATCCTTTATTCAACACAAGCATATACAATACATCTCTCACATACAATACATGATATTCTTATACCATATTCGCATGAAACCGATACTATTCACTATACCACAGTACCAGAATACACTAAAGAAATAGCACCAGAGACATATTGTATACTACCTACAAAAACAATCTATAGTATCACTCCTAGTGAAGAAGCAATGACAATAACAACTTTTTTCATTCCTCATTACCTTCTACGGCAAGGAGAACATACTGTTGAAATACAATGTTTTTCCATGCTACAATCTTTTCTTCCTCTCAATGCAATAACATATCCCATTGAATTAACGTGGACACTCTATGATGTTATTGACTCTTTAGGAATAGAAAATGACGTAGTTAGAATTGTTTTTGTCAATAATAAAGCAACACACAAAAGTGAACTTGTATGCCCACATACAAAGATAACTCTTTTCCCAGGAATAGGAGGAGGATAAAGAAGAACATCTTATATAGAATGATAACTCTCACATAGTGTGTATACTTAATACTTAGTTTAATTATATTTGACTTCTCGTATTATATACAACTAAAATACGACATATAAATATATCTGATATTATTTTCTTTCATGTTGAGAAAATGATAGCATACTACGCAACTCTTCTAGTTCTTCTATAATAGCAGTCATGTTTCCCTCTGCAGGGCGTTGCATCTGAGTACTTTCTTCACCGAGAAAATGTATAGAATCAATAGTGATATCAGGGGTATTGGCAAGTAATTTTTTTGCTCCTTCTATAGTCATTCCTTTATCATATAGTAGTGTTTGAATCACCCGTACTTTTCGTATGCTCTCGTCTGTATAGACTCGATGTTTTTTTTCAGTACGTTTTGGTACAATCCATGGAAACTCTTTTTCCCAAAAGCGTAATACAGATGTATTTATCCCAAGCAAAGTCGCAACTTCACCTATTTTATACTCTGTCTGCTTTTTCATATCAACCCCACTATACTCGAGCATTACTTACTTCTTGTACCCTCTGAATAATACGCTCTCTATACATATCTGCTTCTTTATCTGTCAACGTCTTTGATGAGTCCCTAAGAATCACACGTACTGTTATATGTTTTTCTCGTGTACTTTCATTTTTATATACATCTATACAATACACACTCTCAAGTATACTATCAGAAGTAGTAGTTATAGCATCAAGTACTATGCCAATGTTACAATGCTCTTCCACGATAAATGTTATATCACGACTCATGGAAGGATAAGAAGGAATAGGCGTATATGATTGTACTCCAGATGCTTTATATTTATAAAGAGAAGCTAATGAGAGTTCACAATACCACACAGGATATCGAGCATCAAATTCTTTTGCAAGACGTGGACGAATTCTACCCAAAACTCCTACTCGCTCACCACCAACAATAATACGAACGCAAGGTGAAAGTGCCTTATGATTCTCTTCTAACTTGAAGGAACATGTCATACGAGTAATAGAATAAATATACTCCATAACTATCCCTTTCGCATCTCGATAATCCCATACTTCTTTAGGATATCCCCATTCTTGTCTATTCATATAGCCTGAGAGCAATATTCCTACTGTTTCTTTCTCTTTTACATGGAAGTCTATACTGTGATGGGTATCTATAAAAATAGATGCTACTTCAAACAGTGCAAGGGAACGAGCTCCATTATTATAATTGCGTTGCATAGCTAGCAACAGAGAAGGAAGAAGGCGACTACGTAAAACATCATACTCAGCACAAAGTGGATTTTGTATAGCTACAGCCTCTATCTCTCCCTCTATATGATGAAGTAATTGTTTTGAGATAAAACTGTAAGAAATTATCTCATGCAGACCAAGCTCACATAAAATACGCTTTGTTGTCATCATCTGCATATATTGAGATTCCATAGCATGTAATACTGTATTATAACGAATTGAAGGTAGAGCTGTAGGGATTGTATCTATACCATAAAGTCGTGCTACTTCTTCTATGATATCTGTTTCTTGCTTGAGATCTCCCCTATATGATGGAGGTGTAATCTTCCAGAAAAAATCTTTTCTTTCAACAGTGCACCCAAGAGATACTAACATATCTTCAATAACAACATCATCTATAGTGATTCCCAATAATGTTCGTGCTTTTTCTGCTCTGAATAATATAGAAGATATGGGTACAGAATATGAGCTATGACTCCGAGTAGAACTCACCTCTGCATTCGCATACATAACAAGCAATGAAATTGCTCTATCAAGAGCATGTCCTACCATTCCTCTATCTACTCCTCGTTCAAAACGGTAGGAAGCTTCAGATGAGAGAGAAAGACGTTTTGCTGTTTTTCTCACTGAAATATCTGCAAAGACTGCAGACTCTAAAACAATCTCTCGTGTAGAAGGCTGTATCTCTGAACATGCACACCCCATTACACCAGCGATAGCAAGAACGCCTGTTTTTCCTGCAATTACTATATCCTGATCTGTAAGCTCTCTTTTCACTCCATCGAGTGTTGTGCACTCCTCTCCTTCCTTAGCATATTGAACACTAACTCTATCACCTTGTATTGAGGCTCCATCAAAGGCATGTAATGGTTGTCCTAACTCTATCATCACATAGTTTGTTATATCAACTACCAATGATATAGGGCGTATTCCTACACTTACAAGTCGGAAACGCATTTGTGCAGGAGTTTCTGTGTACTCCTTATATCGAAGTTTTTGCATCATGTAGAGAGAAGAACATTCCTCTACTACTTCCACTTGAACACTATCTGTATATGCTTTTGTAGTCTCATACCCCATAGAAGGCATTGTAAGTGGTAAGGAATAATAAAGAGCAAGCTCTCGTGCTATTCCTAAAATAGAAAGACAATCCCCTCTATTAGGTGTGATAGAAATATCAAGGACAGTATCTGCGACACCGTAGTAAGAAGCAATACTTACCCCTAATGGTGCATCTGATGGAAGTATCCATATACCATTAGATTCACTCGCAATACCAAGCTCTGCTTGAGAACAAATCATTCCACAAGAATCAACACCACGTAATGCTACACTCTTAATAAGAAGTCCATTTGGCATCACTGTGCCTTCAGTAGCTACAGGAACACGGATACCAGCTCGAACATTGGAAGCTCCACAAACAATAGTATACTCTTCTTCACCAAGTGAAACTCGACATACAGAGAGATTTTCTGCATTTGGATGTTGTATACATTCCTTTACCTCTCCTATAAGAATAGTATTCAAATATGCAAGTGGAGTCTCAACAGATTCTACTTCAAAGCCACGTTGTGTTAATGCAGTACAGATATCCTCAACAGGGGCTGTTATTGGAACGAATTCTTTAATCCACGTGAGATTAATCAACATAGAAACTACTCCTCTATAGATGCAAACTGCGTAAGAAAACGCATATCATTCTCATAGAAAAGCCGTAAATCCGATATGCGATGAAGTAACATAGCAATACGCTCAACACCGATACCAAAAGCAAATCCAGAATATACTTCAGTATCGTACTCAACAGAACGGAATACTTCTGGGGCTATCATACCACAGCCCAATACTTCTATCCATCGAGAACCACCACATATTCTACAAGGCTCTTTATCTCCAGCTGAACAGCCAAAACACGAGATATCAACCTCTGCACTTGGCTCTGTAAATGGAAAGAAGCTTGGACGAAAACGAACGATAACATGTTCTCCAAAAAGCTTTTGAAGAAGATGCATTATTGTTCCACGCAAATGACTAAAATTGATACCCTTATCAACAACAAATCCCTCTATTTGATGAAACATAGGAGTATGTGTATTATCAGAATCTTTTCTATAAACTTTTCCTGGAACAATAGCTGCTAATGGAGGAGTATGATTTTGCATTGTACGTACTTGAACAGGAGATGTATGTGTACGCAGTACAACTCCATCACGAAGAAAAAATGTATCCTGCATATCACGAGCAGGGTGATGCTTTGGGATATTTAATGCTTCAAAATTATAATATTCTGTCTCTACTTCAGGACCAGAAATAACAGCATAGCCCAAATCTTTGAAAATAGTCGTTATCTTATTGATTGTACTTGTAATAAGATGAAGACTTCCATGATATCTATAACGAGGAGGAAGTGTAGGATCAAAAGAACGAATATATTCTTCTTCTCTTCGCTCTTCCTGTTCTTCAACAGCTCGCTCAAATATTGTATGAAGTTCTTCTTTTACTTTATTACCAAGTTTACCTAAAAGAGGTTTATCTTTAGCAGGAACTTTACCTAGCATAGCCATAGCAGTTGCTAATTTACCTTTCCTGCCCAAGATATCTATACGAAGCGACTCTATTTCATCTTGAGAAGAAATACGTTCTAATCGAGATACAAGCTCTGGAACAAGACCTTCCAACTCTTTGATTATATCAGCCACTTCTTGAGACATATCAATACCTTATATGTGTTTCTTAACCATTTCTACTAATTTAGCAAAATCATCTTTTGCACGTACAGCCATATCTGCCAATACTTTTCTATTAAGGCTAATACCTGCACTTGTGAGTCCATTCATAAACTTGCTATATGAAAGATTATGTTCACGCACTGCAGCATTGATACGTTGAATCCATAATGAGCGAAATGTACGTTTTTTTGCTTTTCTATCACGATATGCATACACTAAACCGCGTTCAACTGCTTCACGGGCAGTTCTATATAGTCTACTTCGACCACCACGGTAGCCTTTAGCCATTGATAAATATTTTTTGTGACGTCTATGTGCAGTCACACCTCTCTTAACACGCATATATCCTCCATTTATTCATACTCAACGAGGCGAGAGAATGCCTGAAGAGTTCTTTACGCATAAGGCAACATACGACGAACTGCTGTATGATTAGACATATCAACAATACAATCTTTACGTAAATGCATTTTTCGTTTTGCATTTTTTTTCGTTAAAATATGACGTCGATTTTGCTTAGCTCTCTTAAATAATCCTGTTCCTGTTATGTGAAAACGTTTTGCAGCACAACGACGAGTTTTCATTTTAGGCATAGTATACTCCACAGATTCTTTTTCTTCATATAACATTGAAACACAATGCTATCACAAAAAGATTATTTCCTTATACTATATTTTTTATAAAATAGCTACTACTTTTTTACATTAGGAACAAGTAACATAGCAAGTGCTTTTCCTTCTATCTTTGGCTCTTGTTCCACTTTGCCCACATCTTGTATTTCTTCTATAATACGATGCATCATGGCTTCTGCTCTATCTTTATGGACAATTTCTCTTCCACGAAATAGTATTGCAACTCTACACTTATCACCCTCACGCAAGAAGCGAATGATATGGCGTAGTTTAGTTTGATAATCATGCTCATCTGTTTTAGGACGCATGCGAATCTCTTTTATCTGTGAGACATTTTGACGTCGCTTTGTTTCCTGCTTCTTTTTTTGCAATTCATATTTTCGTTTGCCATAGTCCATTATTCGACATACAGGAGGCTTTGAATCAGGAGAAACCTCAACAAGATCTAAGCCCGCAGATCGAGCTCGAGACAATGCTTCTGCTATTGGTAACGTTCCTAATTGCTCACCATCTGCACCAATGACAAGGACTTCTGTTGCACGAATAGCCTCATTACAACGCTCTCCCTTTTGTTGAGGGAGCTTACTCCTACCACCTCGTTGATTATTAAACGGATTTATAGTCAGTTCCTCCATGTTGAAACGGTGCTGTACACTCTTGTTGTATTCTTACTAGAATATCTTCTATTGTATTCATACCAAGATTTTCTCCAGAACGCAAGCGTACATTTACACTTCCTTCTTCACGTTCCTTATCTCCAACAACCAAAATATATTCTATCTTAGCAACCTGTGCTGTACGAACCTTATAGCTTAATGTATTGCTACTTTCATCTACAGTCACCCGTATACCTGCATCATGTAACTTCTTGCAAACATCATGCGCATAGCTCAAATGTGACTCACTCACAGGGATTATACGACACTGCTCTGGTGCTAACCATAGAGGCAATGCTCCTCCTGTACTTTCAATGAGGATACCTATAAAACGCTCTATTGAACCAAGTATTGCCCTATGAACCATTACAGGGCGATGTCGCTCACCATCTGTACCAATATAGAAGAGATTAAAACGCTCTGGGAGAGTGAAATCACACTGTACTGTTGAACATTGCCACTTTCTTCCAAGAGAATCTACAAGCTCGACATCTATTTTTGGACCATAAAAAGCACCATCTCCTTCATGTATGACGTAAGGAAGATTTTCCTTAGTTACTGCATTGATAAGAGCTTTTGTTGCTAAATCCCATGATTCCTCACTCCCGATAAAACCTTCAGGACGTGTTGATATTGCAACACTATATGAGAAGCCAAATATTTGTAAAATATATCTGATAAGATTAAGAACACCACGTAATTCATCTTCTAATTGCTCTGGCATACAAATAATATGAGCATCATCTTGTGTAAATTGACGAACACGGAAAAGACCATGTAATGCACCTGATTTCTCATATCTATGTACAACCCCAAGCTCAAAATAACGTACTGGTAAATCTTTATAGCTATGAAACTCACTGTTATAGATGTACATGTGTCCAATACAATTCATAGGTTTTACACCATACTGAGTTTCATCTATTTCAGAGAAGTACATATTCTCTCTATAATTTTCATAGTGTCCAGATAATTCCCATACACTGCGTTTGATAATTTGAGGGGCTTGTACGAGAGAATATCCTCTGCGTAGATGCTCTTTACGCAAGAACTCCTCTAAAAGTGAGCGAACAAGCATACCTTTAGGATACCAGAATACCATTCCAGGTGCTACTTCTTCTTCAAAACCAAAGAGATGCAACTCTTTTCCAAGTTTTCTATGATCTCGCTTCTTTGCTTCTTCCCGTTGATGAAGGTATGCTTTTAATTCTTTCTCTGTCCCAAATGCTGTACCATAAATTCTTGATAGCATTGCATTCTTTTCATCTCCACGCCAATATGCACCAGCTACAGAAAGAAGAGCAAAGGCTCGGAGCATACCTGTATGTGGAATATGGATACCTTTACATATATCTTCAAAATCTCCACATGCATAGAGTGTGATTTCATCTTCTGGGATACTATCGATAATTTCTTTTTTATATGGCTCTTCTTTATCATCACAGAGTGCTTTTGCCTCTGATTTATTCATTGCTCTACGGGTAAAAGGAATATTCTTATGCACAATTGTACGCATCTCTTCTTCTATTGCACGCAAGTCATCTTCTGTAAATGGACGCTCTACAGCAAAATCATAATAAAAGCCTTCATCTGTACTTGGGCCTATTGTTACCTGTGCTTTAGGATAGAGTCGTTTTACTGCCGATGCCATAATATGAGCTGCTGAATGTCTCAGAATAGGTAATGCTTCCTCATTATCCAATAAGATAGGCTCTATTTTAGAACCATCACGTGGAATGAATGATGTATCTACTAATTCCCCTTCACATCTACATGCTACTAATGATGAACGCTCACGTTTTGTGAGAATTTCATCACAATACATATGGCATGATGCTCCTTCTTTATATTCCAATGAATGCTCTCGTATATATATCATCTATACTCCTCTACTCTCTTTATACCAAAAAAATCACTCTTTATAAATAGATAAATATATTTTTTATCATTACATCGTAAGGATACCACCAGCGACAATAGCTCCCTGTGCATTATAGACTGCAAGCACTTGCCCGCATGCTATTGCTTCCTGTGGCTCTTTATATCTCACACATAATGTATCGCCCTCTATTGTTACATCTGCACGAACCTTTTTTTGTCTATAGCGAGTGCGAACATAGAGTTCTTCTCCCCATAATTCATAGGGAAGGAAAACATTTATCTTGTGAGCTGTACACCCTGTTATTGCTAACTCTTCTTTTGAGCCGACATATAATGTATTTGTCTCTGTATCTTTGCGAATTACGTAAAGTGGATACGCATAAGCTATAGAAAGTCCTCTACGTTGACCTTCTGTATATTGCCATAAACCATTATGTTTTCCAACTATCGTACCATCTTGTAAACAGATATTACCAGAACGTTCAATAACTCTTTTTTGATCTTGAAGGAAGCTTCTATAGTCATCATTTGGAATAAAGCAAATCTCTTGGCTATCTGATGGATATGGTGGCGTTATACCTTTCGAACGCAATTCTTGTCGAACATCTTCTTTCACTCTTGTACCAAGTGGGAATTCTACATTAGTAAAGAATTCTTGAGGGACTAAGGAAAGAAAGTAGCTCTGATCTTTACTCTCATCAACTGCAGGATAGAGAAGAGCTCTTCCATGTATTTCTTTACGACGTGTATAATGTCCTGTTACAAATTTATCTGCTCCATGTTCAAAGGCATAGCGACGTAAAAGACCAAACTTCATTTGTGGATTACACAATGCACATGGATTAGGTGTTTTTCCCTCACCATAGAGAGAACAAAACTCTTCAACAACACTATTCCAAAACTCTTTACTGTAATCAAGATATATGAATTCTACGCCATGCTTATTACAAAATGATTCCAATAAATCAAGCTTTTCATTCACATTGGCTGGTGCTGGGGATAATTGTGCATGCACTGCTTTTACATTGTATCCCATTTCTTTATATTGCAGTATTGAATATGTACTATCTGTTCCACCACTATATGCAACAAAAACATTCATGTTTCTTTCCTCCCATATTGCATAGTATCTTACT
>CAMWXW010000006.1 GCA_947178315.1 uncultured Desulfovibrionaceae bacterium
ATATCATAGACATAAACTAATTATGAAGCATAGCTATTTGCACTACCATTTTGCTTTTCTTTTTCCATAGCTTCTGTCATTTGTCTACTTTTCTCTGCATATTTTGAAGGACATTTTGCCATAATAGTTGTTGCATTCATAGTAGTTGTACCATCTACATATGCTAATGTACCCTCTGCTATTACCTCTGCATCTACCTTAAAAGCATCTGGAACTGCTCCAGAGTAGATAACTTCTACACGTTGGGTGGGATCAAACTTATCAACCAATGTAAATACAAGCTGAGTTGATGTTGTCGAACGCTCAAAACCTTCTGCTACAGTCCCAAAAATACGAGCATGAGAAGGTGCATGATTCACTTCCATTGCTAACAATTCACCCACATTGAGAAAGTATACTCTATTTTCAGAAAGACTTGTAACTATCAAACTACCTATTGCTCCAAAACACAACAATGCCAAGACTATATAGGTAACTCTAGAATTTTTCTTTTTTTTATCCATAAAATATATCCCTCTTTTGCTTTGAGTTCTTACCGATGAGTGTTGCTCGACGCTGTCGTGCTAACTTTTGTAAATCAGCTACCTGATCTGTTTCATCTATAATTTCTCTTCCTAATATCTCTTCTAAGACATCTTCTAAACTCACAACCCCAGCTAACCCTCCATACTCATCTAAGACGACAAAAAGGTGAGATTGATAGTCTAAAAACTGCTGTAAGACGACATCTAATTTTGTTTTTTCTAATACAAAATGAACTGGCTTCATCACTGTATAGAGAGGTGCATCAATATCATCTGTACTCATTTTGAGCAATTCCTTTCTCGTTACAATACCTACGATATCTTCATTATCCTCACCATATACTGGAATTCTACTGTAATTCCATACGCCTGGCTTATTTTGTATCTCTGAAAGTGAGGCATGTGCTGGAAGAGAAAAGACTACAGTTCGAGGAGTCATTATATCTTCAACACATTTTGTATCCAAGGTAAGGATATTATGTATAGAAAGCGCTTCATATTGCTGTATTTTACCTCCACGTTGAGAGAGTGTTACAACAGCACGAATATCTTCTGCTGTCACATTTGGCTCTTGTGGAGAATAAAAGAGCGCTGTTATTTTCTTTATTACTATAATAAGAGGTTGTAACGCAAATATTACACCAATCAGGGGATAGAGTACTATATTACACACAGTCATACTATAAGCTACCCCTAATGTTTTAGGAATAATCTCGGCAAGCAGAAGTATAGAAACTGTGAACGCAATAACAAATATCGATAGCGATGCTTCTCCCCAAAGAGCAGAACAGTATGCTCCAGCAATGGTAGCACCTGCTGTGTTAGCTATCGTATTGAGCGTTAATATAGCAGATATCGGCTCTTCTATATTGCTACGGAGCTTTGCTAAGAGAGCTCCACGCCTCTCATTTTTCTCTTTTAAGGCTTCTATTGAACTCCACGTAATGGAATATAATGCTGCTTCAGTTATAGAACAAAAAGCAGATATCAAGAGCGATAAAGCAACAGCCAGCATAAATGCTATCATAATAGTATATCATCCTTTGTATAAGGATACATTGTTTTTTTATTTTTACAAGATTTTTTTATTATTTTCACTACAATTATAACTATTATACTACATATTTGTATATACTGTATATATGATTTTATATTTTATTGTGTTATTTATCACACTACACTATGTTTTTTAGAACACACTTTATATTAAATATGTAAGTAGTTATCAAGATATTATCATTGATACAGAAGATATATATACTGTTGGCACACCCATTGCTATATGATGAGTATAATAATGATAGATTATGTAATAAATTTATAGAGGGCGTTATGCTACAAAAAACAATTAAACAACATATTTCTACCTCTGGTATTGGGCTTCATAGTGGTAAAACTGTTTCTCTTACCCTTTCACCAGCTCCTGTTGATACTGGTATCGTGTTTCGAGTAGAGCAGGATTCAAATACATACACTATAGAGCTTAAACCAACATGTGTTGAAGCAACACAGCTCGCTACAACATTGGGCATTGAAGGAGCTAGTCTTGCTACAGTAGAACATCTCCTCTCTGCTATTTCTGGATTGCAAATCGATAATATCTATATTGATATCGTTGGAAAAGAAGTCCCCATTGTTGATGGAAGTGCTTTTCCTTTTGTACTCCTCCTTGAAGAAGCTGGTATTGTCGAACAAGAAAAAAAACGTACCTATGTCTCTATTACTAAAGAATGTAGCATTCACGATGGACAAAAATTTATTATAGCAAAGCCCTACAAAGGACTTTTTATTGATTATACCATAGAGTTTCAACACCCACTGATTGGGAAACAACGACTTGCTATTGAAATAACTCCAACATCATTCAGAACTAGTATAGCAAAAGCTCGTACCTTCGGATTCATAAAAGAAATAGAATACCTACGAAGTAATAATCTTACACTTGGTGGCTCTCTTGAGAATGCTATTGTTCTTAACGATGAAGGCATACTCAATGAAGAAGGACTCCGTTTTAAAGATGAGTTTGTACGACACAAAATACTTGATTTTATTGGAGATATCACACTCTTTGGTGCTCCTCTTGAAGGACATTTTACAGTACACTGTTCAGGACATGCTCTTAATAATCAATTGGTTCGCTTCCTCCACTCAAATCAAAAAGAGTATACAAAAAAGTTCCCTTCCCAGACAACAAAACAGTATAGAAGAGAGAATACCTTTCGAACATCTAGTCTCCAAGCATAATATGTTCTCACATAATGGATAGCTCATCTTTTACAATGTGCTATTCATTATTCATTTATATCACAACTCGCTATCTCTATAGTCTTTCTTTACATATCCGTTATATCTATCACACGCATGTAGCAATTGTGTATTTCATGCAATAAGAAGGATATATGGCATATAAAGAGGATATCGATTTAGAAATATTAGCTCATTGCTCTAACGATGAATTAGGAGCTCTTGTTACGCTCTTACAAAAAGAAGCAAGTATGACAGAACGGCTTTCCTCTGATGCAATGTATATCAAATATAATCCGAACCATATTCGATATTGGAAAAAAATAGCTGAAGAGATACAACTCTTCGGTGGGAATAGCTTTATGAATATCATACGAGGAGAAGGGGTACTCTATAAAGAGATATGTCATGATGTTGCAGAGAAGCTCCAAGTATCCTATTCACCACATGAATCAACTGTACAATTGGAGGCACGTATTGTACTCACGCTATTTGAACAAGCAATGAATTCTATGAATGAAGAAGAACGAGTGCAATGTATGAAGACGCTATCACAAGATACAAATTCACAAGGTACTATCTTAGGACGCACAGCACTACAAGGTGGTATACACACCAATACGATACCTCCGTACCAAATATATAATATCATAGCAGGAGCAATTGGAAAACAAGTATTAGGACAAGGTATTATCTTTATGGGGAGTGTTGCTCTAACACGGGTGATTGGTACTTTAGCAGGCCCTATAGGGTGGACTCTTGCTAGTCTATGGGCTATTCTTGATATTGCTAGTCCAGCATATAGAATTACAATACCTGCTGTCGCCTTTATTGCTTCATTCAGACAACGGATATATATGCAACAAGAGCTTGATAAAGACTCTTCTCTATAACCAGACTCTCAATATATTAGTTCGCTATACTGTATTATACACAACCATGTGGTTTGGGCAATCCAGCCATACGACACGCACCTCTTCCAGGACCAGAAGGAAACATCTCATAGATATCTTTTAATTTAAATCCTGTCTGCTTTGAGAGAACTCGCACCATAGGGGCAATTTTATTCTTTGAATAGTATTTACGAATAAATGCTACTATTTTTTCATGTCCTGGAGTGAGATTGTGGATTCCTTCCTGTTCTCGCACATAATCAACCCATTCTTTAGACCAATCCTCTATATGCAAAAGAAAACCATTGGAATCTACAGCAAAACGTTTCCCTTTATGGACTATTTCTTCTATTTCTACTTCTTCTTTCATTCTGTTCTCCTTTCTCTTTCAAATACTATATAGGATTTCTCTTGCTCTCTTCTATTGAAATCCTACTTCCTTCTTACCTCTTCTTTCCAAGAAGGGCTAAGGAGACTAGGCATACTAGATGTTATTATATTATATACAACAAGATATATTTTTATGCAATAAAAAGTGGCTTTTTATTTACACAAGCTTCAAAAAACACTATACTTCGTTAAAAGTATAATAATAATTCTCATCATAACTATATGCTATTATAATTATGGTATTGTACGATATGTATTGCAATAGACTTATGAAATACACGTGCTTTTGATAGGATTTATATGCGCTCCATACTACAAAAATATAACAACTCTATCGCATGGAATATATTCCTTTTAACCACTGGGTGCTTTCTTATTGTTTTTAGCATGAATGGACTCACTGTTCCACACCATTTTATACCAACTGGTATCTCAGGGGCTTGTGTCTTTATATCATATATTGTTCCCTCTCTCTCTCCTAGTATATTATATGGTTCTATTAGTATTGTTCTCTTTGCTGTAGGTTTTTTCGTTCTTGGACGAACCTTTTTACTCTATTCAATCTATGGCTCTACACTTGTCACTGTATTCTTTGAGATCATACAATATACTATTCCCATACATGACCCACTCTTAGCTGCAATAGCTTCTGGTATTCTTCTAGGGCTTGGTTTTGGTATCGTACTCCACTCTCGAGGCTGTGATGGAGGACTCACGATAATAGGGATTATTTTATTTGAAAAATTACATATCAAAATAGGAAAAGTCTTTCTTATCTTCAATCTCATTCTCTTTATGATTTCAGCATTTTTTATCCCTCTTGATAATATTATGTATTCTCTTATCATGGTGTATACTTCCTCTACTGTCATGCACTCTGTACAGACGATGTTTAATCAAAATAAATTTGTCCTCATTGTCTCTTCTCACTCAAGTGAAATAGCAGAAATGATTATGAGAAAGTTGGGGCAAGGTGTAACATATCTCCACGGGGAAGGAGCATTTACTCAGAAGCAAACAAAGATTGTTATTACAGCAGTACAAAGCGCTCTTCTTAAGAAAATGGAAACTCTTGTACTAAATATAGATCCACAAGCATTTATCGTAATAGAAGATACCTTTGATGTTATAGGTGCAGCGTTTAAGCGGATTGAGAAATATAAATAATCGTGTTCTCTCTCCTAGCTTATATCTTCCTTTTCCTACTACATAGAGGAGAGCATATGCTTGCAAATACATTTGGAACACTCTTTCGTGTAACGACGTTTGGCGAATCTCATGGAGATGCTGTAGGCGGTGTCATTGATGGGTGTCCTGCTGGACTTCAGTTTTCTCTCTCTGCTATACATGCATTTCTTCAAAGAAGAAAACCAAATCCACAATTACATGGCGAAGTCTCGACACCTCGTATAGAAAATGATGATATTCACTTTCACTCTGGAATACAGCATAGAGATGAGGACACAGTGATTACTCTAGGGAGTCCGATTGCATTTACTGTTCAGAATAGAAATGTACGTGCACAAGATTATACAACAGCTATATTTAGACCAGGACATGCAGATTATACCTATTTCAAAAAATTTGGTATTCAAGGCATCACAGGAGGAGGAAGAGCTTCCGGTAGAGAAACTGTTGCTCGTGTTGTTGCCGGCACTATTGCTGGGTGTTTACTAGAGCAATATGATATCCATGTTTACGGTGGAACAGAGGCAATACATAATATACATGGAACACATTTTAATTATGCACAAGCTCATAGACAGCCGTTATATGCTCTTGATTCAGATGTCGTTCCACGTTGGCAAGAGAGAATTGCTGAAGTGAAAGCACAAGGAGATACCGTAGGAGGAATTGCTAGAGTTATAGCATACGGTGTACCGGCAGGACTTGGTGAGCCAGTTTTTGATAAAATAGATGCACGACTTGCCTATGCTCTTATGTCTGTAGGTACAGTCAAAGGAATAGAGATTGGAGCAGGTTTTACAGCATCATCATATACAGGTTCACAGAATAATGATCCTATCGGAGAAGAGTATGAGCAAAATAATGCAGGTGGAATACTTGGAGGAATTACAACTGGACAAGATATTCTTATACGCATTGCTATAAAACCAATTCCTTCTATAAGCAAAGAACAAAAAACACTCAATTCTCAAGGTGAGCCATGTACTCTTTCCATACAAGGAAGACATGATACTTGTGTCCTTCCTCGTGTTATTCCTGTACTTGAGAGCATGGTAAAACTTGTACTTGCAGATTTTTTACTCATCGATAGAGCAAGAAAAGATATCTTTTCTTTTTAGCTAGAAGATATTTATCTGTTGACAAAGTCATCAGTATGCAGTAGTATACGTATTGCATAGCGATATGCATATTGTAGAGAGGTGTCCGAGTTGGCTGAAGGAGCTCGCCTGCTAAGTGAGTATACGGCTAAAACTGTATCGAGGGTTCAAATCCCTTCCTCTCTGCCACATTCTTTATAACTCATTCTGATTATTATAATTAACACATTACATTCACTCTTATATAGTTATGAGAATATAAGGCTACATTTGTAGCGTAAATATATAAAATTATGAGGAGGTAGTATTATGGCTTTAGAAATCACTGATGCTTCATTTGAGAAAGAGGTTCTTCAAGAGTCATTACCTGTTCTTGTTGATTTTTGGGCTAAATGGTGTGGACCATGTAGAGCACTTGCTCCTACTATAGAAGAATTAAGTACACAATATAACGGAAAAGTAAAAATCTGTAAGCTAGAAGTAGATGAAAATCCTGAAAAAGCTTCCGAATATAATATTCGTTCTATTCCTACACTTATTCTCTTCAAAAATGGTGAAAAAATAGAACAGCTTGTTGGAGGAGCTTCTAAAGAAGCTATTGAAAAGCTTATCAATGACAATATATAGGAGAGCATATGTATGATAGCGTAATTGTAGGAGCTGGTCCTGCTGGAATGTCTGCTGCTCTTTACCTTGTTCGCTTTGGGAGAAATATAGCTCTTGTTGAAAGTATGACTCCTGGTGGACAAGTTCTGCTCACATCAGAAGTAGAAAATATCCCAAGTATAAAAGAAATAAAAGGATATGAACTTGCTGACTCTATGAAGGCACAGCTTGATGCATATTCATATGATTACATCACAGAACAAGTGACTTCTATTGAGAAAACATCTTCTCATTTTATCTTACATACAGCAAACGGAAAAACATTGCTTGCTAAAACTGTTATCATTGCTTCCGGAGCTCGGTATAAACGTGCTGGTATCCCAAATGAAGTTGAATTCACTGGGAAAGGTATTTCTTACTGCGCCCTTTGTGATGGAAACTTTTATCGCAATCTACCTGTCGCTGTTGTCGGTGGTGGGAACTCTGCTCTTGAAGAAGCATTATATCTTGCTCGCATTGTAAAAGAAGTTCATCTCATACATCGAAGAGATTCCTTCAAAGCTGCGCGTATCTATGTAGATAAAGCAAAAGCTCTTCCTAATATCATCTTCCATACTGATTCAGTTGTTGAAGACGTACTCGTTGAAGATATGGTTAAAGGAGCTATTATCAAAAACACCAAAACTGGTGCTACAGAAAAGCTCAATGTTGAAGGAATCTTTATTTATGTAGGTATGCAACCAAATACAGAGTTTATCCCACAAGAACTTGAAAGAGATGCTTCTGGATTTATCGTTGCTGGCTTAGAGATGGAGACAAATATACCAGGATTATATGTTGCTGGAGATGTGCGTGTAAAACAGTACAGACAGATTGCAACAGCTATGGGTGATGGTGTAACTGCTGGTTGTAGTGCAAACCATTATTTAGAAAATGAGTAATCTATGCGTAGCCTGTGCATCTTTATCATATTCATATGCACACTTTTTCTAGGCTGTGCGGCTAAAGAAGAGCCTGTTCTTCCTTTAGAAGTTCTGTATGAACAAGGGACACAGGCTATGCAACAAAAAAAATATAAACTCGCTGTCAAGGCATTCAAGGCTATTCGAGATCACTATCCTTTTAGTCAATATGCAGAAGAAGCTATTCTAAATCTTTCTGATTCTTACTTCCTTTCAAATCAATTTCTTCAGGCTGCAGATTCATATAAAGAATTTGAAATGCTCTATCCACGACATAAAGTAATTCCATATGTCATGTATCAAATAGGGTTCTGTTATCAATCACTCTTTATCTCTGTCGACCGAGAAATAGATTCTCTTGTTGAGGCAAAAGGATACTATCAAAAACTTATAGATATCTATCCCAATAGCAATTATGGAACAAAAGCAAAAGAGCAAATTCTTACTATTACTCGAAAACTTGCTGAACGAGATATTTATCTTGCAAATTTTTACTGGAGAACAGAACGCTATGGTGCAGCGTATGTACGATATACAGAAGTAATAGAAAAATATCCTGAATTACAAGATATTGCTACATATGCAAAAAAACAAGCTACAATATCCTATCTTAAATTTATGGAACAACAAGCTGAACAAGCACAAGATGAGGGTAGATTTCAATTCAAAGACTTATTTCAATGGTTATAATAGACAACTCAGTACTGTTAGGAATATATCCCACTAGGAGATACTATGATAGAGTTAGCTAACGTCACTAAACGCTATGATACAAAGCTTGTTCTTAAAAGCCTCTCTTGTGTTATTCCTACAGGAAGTACTACTCTACTTTTAGGGAGTAATGGCTCTGGAAAATCTACACTTATGCGATTGATAGCAGGAATAGAATCCCTTACAGCTGGGGAAATACACATGCAAAAAGAAACTATCACTTATATTGCCTCAACAAGTGTCATGTATCCAATGCTTACAGCTATAGAAAATCTTCTATTTTGGCAACGACTCTATGGTTACAAGATAACACATCAGCAATGTAATGATATTTTACATGAGCTAAATTTATATCATGCACGAAATAGAGCTGTACGCTATTTTTCAAAAGGCATGCTCCAACGCTTACATCTTGCATTCCTTTTACTTCAAGAGTCTACTCTTATTTTACTAGATGAACCGTGCTCTGGATTAGATTATGATTCTACACAACTGTTCTACTCTATACTACAAAAAAAGCAACAACAAGGCTGTACTATTTTATGGATTACACATTCCCCTACTACTGATTTACAGTATGCAGATCATGTCATTCTCCTTAATCACAAAGCTATTGCATTTTCTGGAGTACGTGAGAAATACATGAATTATATGGCTTATACTACTGTATAGGAATACACTCTTTTGTATACTATCTCTCTATACACTATACTACTATTAAAGGAATCTCTATGAAAGCTCATAAAAGAAATATCTACCTTGATATTCTTCCTCTTTCAAAAGCATATACAATTATAGAAGAGCTTCCTATACAGACGCTTTCTTCATATTTACTTCCAACTCATGAAAGTGTTGGACATGTGCTTTCTGAAAGTATTTATGCAAGAGTTTCATCTCCTAATTATCATAGTGCTGCTATGGACGGTATTGCTGTACGGGCTTATGATACATATACTGCTCGAGAAGATAATCCTCTTTCACTAGAAGAGGGAATTGATTTTATCTATATCAATACAGGGAATCCTCTTCCAGATGAGTATGATGCTGTGATTATGATAGAGCATGTGATTAGAGATGGAGATACACATGTCGTGATAGAATCCCCAGCGTATAAATGGCAACATGTTCGCAAAATTGGAGAGGATATCATTGCTACTCAAATGATACTTCCACAATATCACACTATCTCTGCACGAGATATTGGATATATACTTACAGCTGGGATATTCGATGTCCCTGTATATCAAGAAGCTCGTGTCTGTATTATTCCAACTGGAGATGAGTTGCTATCTGTAGAAGATCGCATTCTACCCACAAAGGGAGAAGTAATAGAGAGTAATTCATACGTACTCAAAGCATTATTAAAACCATTTACGCAAGCAGTGACTATTGTACCACGAATACAAGATACACAAGAAGCTATCACGCAAGCATTAGAAAAAGCTATAGAAGATAAGTATCATTGTATTCTTCTTTGTGCTGGCTCATCTGCTGGGAGTAAAGACTTTGCTCGAAGTGCTATTGAAAATGTAGGTAAAGTTCTCTTTCATGGTATTAAAGCTATGCCGGGTAAACCAACAATGCTTGGTCTTGCTGGAACTGTACCTATTGTTGGTGTCCCTGGATATCCCGGAAGTACAAGTATATGTTTTGAGAAAATTATTGCTCTACTTCTTCACAAAATAACACATAAAGCTATACCACCTAAAGAGAGAGTACAAGGATATCTTGTTCAAGATACTCCCTCTAAGCTTGGAATAGAAGAGTTTATAAAAGTATGTATTGGGAATATCAATGGAACCTATGTTGCTATTCCTCTTCCAAAAGCAACAGGCTCTACACGTACACTTTCTCTTGCAGAAGGAATATGTACCATTCCAGCACATAAAGAAGGTATTTCTACAAATGAGAAGATAGACATAGAGATTTATATTCCTACATCACATATTGATAATACAATTATCTGTATAGGAAGTCATGATGATAGCTTAGATGGTATCGATGCCTTTCTTGGAGTGTCAAGTCCATATCGACTACGTACTGTACACACAGGAAGTATGGGTGGTATTTACGCATTAAAAAACCGTACAACACATTGTGCTGGTATGCATCTTCTTGATAAAGAACATCAAGATTTTACAATTCCATATTTACAAAAATATCTTCCTCACGATTCTTTTGTTTTATACACTATAGCTATGCGTGCCCAATGTCTTTATGTGCAAAAGGGAAATCCTAAGGGAATTCACTCCTTACAAGATATAGTTACAAAAAGAGCTACCTTTATTAACAGACAACACGGTTCAGGAACTCGATTACTTCTTGACTCTATGCTTGCACAAGAAAATATCTCTCCAGCAGATATTGTTGGATATGCTACAGAAGAGTATTCTCATCTTGCAACAGCTCTTCATGTAGCAACTGGAAATGCAGATTGTGCACTTGGAATTTACTCAGCAGGAATTTCTTTAGGGTTAGAATGTATCCCTTTAGCTGAAGAACGTTATGAACTTGTCATTCCCAAAGAATATGCAACACTTCGCTCTATAGAAACATTATATGATTGTATTGCTTCTACCAAGTATAAAACATATCTCACAACACTTGGAGGATATACTACAGAGCTTACAGGAGCTATACGTGAAGTGTAAGTCTTTTTCTTCTTTTATGTTTTATCGATACTAGATTTATATCTATAGGGATATTGACTCTTTACATAGTTATATCATTTGACTTTTGAGAACACTATAAAAAACAACCGTTACTATCGATTTGTATTCCTACATAAATAGACTTTACT
>CAMWXW010000007.1 GCA_947178315.1 uncultured Desulfovibrionaceae bacterium
GAGAAAAAATATAGTTGCAAGAGAAAATAAGAATATATAGAGCATAGTTGGGGTAATCCCTGAGCCTTGAGAAGTAAATACAGCAGGATGAATAGAACGCCACAGTCGAGCTGCAAGAAATACAAGAGGAACATCAATAAAGGCAACAATGCCAAGAACAGCACTGAAGTTTCTTCGCTTGACTTCATCTATATCCATTCCTTGTATCATGAGATAACCCATATAGATAAAAAAGAGAAGGAGAGCCGTTGTAAGCTTTGGATCCCATGTCCACCATACCCCCCATGAAGTTTTCCCCCATATCATACCTGTTATAAGCACACAAGCTGTAAACAGAACCCCAATTTCTGCATTTGCAAGAGCGATTGCATGCCATCGAAAGGACTTTGTTTTTAGATAGCAAATACTTGAGATAAAGACAATAAAAAAGCTTACGAAACCCCACCATGCAAGGGGAACGTGGATATAAAAGATTTTTTGTATGATGCCAAGACTTTGCTCTTCTGGAGCAATAATAAAAATAGCAATCATGGAAAGAAAGAGTAATATAGATGCTATAAAGGCACTAGCTGATGTAAAATATTTATTCATTGTATTCTCCTTTATCTGTGACTAGAAAAAAGTACTGGGAATAAGATAATAAGTGCTACAAAAAAGAAAAGTACAAAAGAACTTCCTACCCCAATCCATGAAAGAATAGGTTCAGCATCTCTACTACAAGCATATTCTATAATACGTATAGTTGCAAGCAGTAGTGGGAGTAGAAGAGGAAAAAGTAATACAGTGAGCATAGAATCTTTTGAAGTTGATTGTTGTGTTATAGCTCCTAACAATATTCCCGTACTTGCCATACCTGTATCAAAGAGTAGAACTCCAAGACAGAGAGAAGAAAAGGAATAAAGCACTTGATTGAATAAGATAAACATAATTGGAAGAAGGAGTAATTGCGTAATCACTAAGAGAATAAGTAATGCTATCCACTTCCCAAGAGCAAATGATGCTGGTGATATAGATGAAAGATCTATATATGCTCGAATACCATCATGATTTTCTAAGCTAAAGAGAGCATTTGTGATCAAAATAACGCAAAAGACATTTGCAAGAGTAAACAATGCAGCTGCAGTCTGTGGTGTAATCTGTTCACCTACTTTTTGTGCTAAGCTAAATACGATAATGAGGAGTAGTCCAAGCATAATAGATTGCATAATTCCATTACTACGTAGAAGTATAAGTTGTATATCTTTATACGTAACGTAAAAACATAATGGCATGAGGTGTACTCCTAGATACGAGCGTATGATGAGTATCATATTGTATACATACTTTTTACTATTTGGCAAGAGATAAATACTATAAGTATTGAGATAGAATAAAAGAATACATATACAATAGGGGAAGAGAGATAAGAAGTTGTATAGGCTCTATATTCTATTATACGATGAATCTAAAAATACCTCATTCTTGAGAGTAATACATGTACAGAGTTTTCATTGTGCAGGTAATTGGATAGTGTATGATGACGTTGTTTCCTACTACATGAGGAATTATATTTTGTATGAGAATAGCGTTATGTATACTTTCAAATTGATACTATGCTATTCCAAATTGTTCTCTCATGGTATCGATAAGTGTGCGTAATCTATGACTGTAGAGATGTTCATTAAGTATTCTTTTTCTTCCTGCAAGAATAATCTCTCTTCTAGCTTTTGGATTTTTGATATAAAAGTGATAGAGATCTTTAAGTTCTTCTGTGGAGCTATATGCTATAATTTCTTTTCCAACATGAAAGAAGCTAGAAAGAGCCGGTTGATTATCGGTAAGCACAAAAGCTTCAGAAAGGGGTACATCGAAGACACGTTGATTAACAGCATGTTTCATTTGTGGAGACGTAGTATTGAGATTGATATCAGCAAGTTGATAGACACATGATAAATCAAGGACATAATCAACACTGGGCAACACTTTATGTGCCATATCAGGAGGAAGTACCTGATACCAACCTTCTTCGCCTGCTATTGTGGGGTGTAAGTCAAGGATATCAAGCATGAGGTTAACACGACGTTCTGTATGCATGTAAAAGAAGAGATATGCAGCAAACTCTTGCTTTTCAACATTCCTCATAGCATTGTATTCAGGTATGTCTTTGCTATCTAAAAATTCCTTAACGCCAATGATAGGTGATTTGACAAATTCTTGATAGAGTTGTGGTAACATAGTATACAGAGAATATGGAAATATATTGCGTGAGAGAACTTTTATACCAGATTGTACACCGACAGCTCCAACAAAAAGCAATTCACTTTTATATTGCTTAAGTCGTTTTGGAATAGTCGATTTCCGTATAGGATAAAAAGTAAGAGGATCAGCAGCAAGTGGTAAATAAGAGGCGTTATATCCAAGCTTCTGTACTTGTTCTACACGTGTTTCCTCCCATAGAAAGACATGCACCAAAGAAGAGAGGTGTGATTCTTCATATCCTATAAGGACATCTGGGCTATCAACAAACCATGATGCAATGGGAATTCCTAAACTTTCTGCCAAATTGGTGATGACATTGTTATAGCCTTCTGATATTCCTAAATGATTAAATGTGAGAATGAAATCTGGTTGAAATTGAAGAGCAGTTTTAAGGAAATTGACATACCACTCTTCGTTGATATTATGCTTTGTAAGTAAGACATCTCTTGTTTCAACACCGAGTGCTTTTGCAGCATTTGTGATATTGATAGTCATACAATAATAATCAGGAATAACAAGCATACGAGTAGGTCTATGCTTATCAAAACGAGGACGAGCTCTCATTTCTTTGAAGAGGTTATGTTGAACATTGTGACTAAACATATGTGCAACAGTACTATACTCTTTATATAGTTTTTTATGAAAGGGGTGTACAAGAGAGAGAAAGCCAATTCCTTTATGTGCGATTTGCCATTTGAATATCTCACTCTGGAGCTTATTTATAAGGGTATTCTGATCGTATGAAGGAACGATAATCTCCTCTTTTATATCATGATGTTCTGTAATTCCTTCTATATCAAGAATATGATATGTGATATTTCGCTCTTTAAGAATATGTTCTATCAATCCACTTCCAGCACCAAAGAGTATGATACCAACAGGTTCTTTGTATGAATAATATTCTTTGAGAACTGTATCTATAAGTCGTTGTTCACGCTCTTGAGAACAGAGTTCACGTAATGTAAATATTGAACCATTTTCATCAATAGCAGTAATATCTCGTGTGATATCATCAATTTGTGAGAGAGTAATAGTATATTGCATAATTATCCATAAAGTTTTTTCATTGTTGAGAGAATCGTTTGTATACGATGTCCCCATGTATGTTGCATTTCAATACGTCGCTGAGCTTTATGTATAATATCCATTCGTTCTTGTGTATGAGTGTGATAGTATGTAATTTTTTCTACAAGCTCTTCATATGTGGAATAACATACAACTTCTATGCCTATATCAAAGAGTTTTTCCAATTGCTTTGTCTGTTCTGTGAGAACAAGAGTACCAGCTATCGGGCAATCAAAGACACGTTGATTAACGGCATCTTTCATCTGTGTAGATGTGCTGTTTAGAACCATTTCTACTTGGGAATAAAGGTAGAGAGCATCATTATAAGGAATTCCTCCGTTAATATATGCAGGTACATGTGGTGTAATGAGTTCTTGCCATGCTGTGTCACCTAGTATTGTACTCTGTACTATGGTTGCATGTGTAAGAGCAAGAGTACGTTTTGTACGAGTAGCAAAGTCGAGAATGAGTTGAATATAATCTCTTCGTTCTGGAAGAGGGAGAGTAAGGAATTCCTGATATAAAAAGTTATATTCACTCTCAATCACTTCTTGTACAGTATAGAGGGGAGATGTACGAAATGTTTCAGCAATTTCTTTGCTATATAAATGTAACATAGGTGTGTAGGCATGTTTTTGATAGTCGTGTATGCTTGTTGTACGAGAATCTCCAAGAAATCCAATAATAGCGCGCCATGATGTATAGGCATCTGGAATAGGTTTCGGGGTGAATTGTTCTATATTGGTGGCAAGTGGGAGGTAATAGGCATTTGATATCCCTATAGAATTGAGATAGGGTATATTCTTCTCATCATATGTAAAGACAGTGAGATTTTTATTGAGAAGTATATCTTGTCGTTCAACATCTAATTCTGGACTATCCATAAACCATGAAGCTATTGGTATTTGGAAGAGATGAAGTATTGTTGCAATCACATTAGAAGTATCGAAACCGGTATGATTCAGAGTTAGAATAAAATCCGGTTGGTGTCTCTGTATGGCTTCTATGATGCGTGGAATAAGTGTTACTGTTGATTCATGAGATGAGAGTGGTATTTCGATATAATTGATATCTTCTTTTTTCATTGCATAAGTAAGAGCCTGAGAGATGAATGAAGATTGCCATAAGCATAATATAGTAGGCTCTTGTTTTTTGAAAACGCTATATCGAGTTCTTCCAAAGGGATTATATCGAGCAAGTTCTCTAGCACGATCAATATAGGGTCGATAGCGTTCTGTAAAATGTTCTTTAATAAAGGGGTGTATAATCGGAATACATAATGGATATTGTAATTGGTGCATGAGACTATCTAAAAGAGGTAGATGTTCTTTGAACGTTCCATGTGTAATAATCAGTGCATGTTCTGTGTCTATATTATGGATATCTTTTGTAAGAGTAGAGAGAGACTCTAAGTCGATAATGACAAATGGTTTCTTTGTTTTACTGTATTCTGTTATCGCAAACCCTGCACCAAAGCCAATAAATATTGGTAATATAGAGTGATATTTTTCTTCATACTTGCGTAGACTCTCTATACTTTGTAGTTCTCGTTTTTTTCCGTTATCACCTAATATTGGAATAGTGCGATCACCGTGTGTATAGAGGATATTCTCTAATATTCCATCATTACTACATAATAGCGTATATGTTTCTCCCATAGTGTAGCATAATAGTGCAAGAAATATGCAAGATTATAATGAAAAGAATGCGAAAGTGAGAGTGCTAGCGATGAGAAGAATGTAGGAGAGTATAGAGCCGTGTAGCAAGTGTATCTGCTATTAAAAGTGGATTTATATGAGAGTGAAAAGCTTGTTCTGCTTCTTGTATAATCTGTGTGCAAAGAAAAACAGGGGGCATGTAGTGTGCGAAGAGCTGAGCAAGTGGAGACTGTACTGTCCCATGTCGATATTCGCATAAAGCAGCAGTACAGGCGAGAACTAATGCACTAACGTCTTCTGACGAGCAACCATCTTTACTCATGCTCTTAGCAAACCAACCATTTCCTTCTTTAAGAAAAGAGATAAGTGCATCAACCCATGTATTTTCTACAGTACAGGAGAGAGATGTTCTAAATGGTAATGTAAGTATAAATGCTCTTGATAATATCGTATGAGCTAAGGAATTTCGTTCCGGAGCGGTAAGTACAAAGAGCGCATGAGAAGACTCTTCCATTGTTTTTAATAAGGCGTTAGCTATCTCTTTTATACTGTATATAGCTTGAAACTCTTCAATGATAACAATATGTTTTTTGAATTTTGGTTGATCACTTACATGTTTTTTTAACGATGTGATTTGTTTACTATAGACACCTTCCTTTCCATTGAGATACAGAACATCTCCAATGATAACAGCTACTCCATGTTCTTGTTTTTGTTTTTTTTCAAGAGAAGCATATTCTTGAGAGGCATTGATATATGGAGTTATGCTAAGACATGCATCACATGAATAACACGGACGTGAAGAAGACATACATGAGAGAAGAAGAGTATATGCAAAACTAGTGAGGAAACGAGCCTCCTCACTTCCTCCTTCTATAATAAGCACTTGTGGTGGTGACTGTGCAAGATGAAAAAGAGTACGGATGTGTGGAGAGGGAGTAGTGAGAATGGTATGCAATGCTTCCATACTATGATACATGTTGTATAGTCTGCTCTCTATCAGGTCCAACAGAAATATAGAGTATAGGGATATTGACAAATTCAGAAATTCTATTTACAAAATTTCTTGCATTGATAGGTAAATCTTCATAGCGTTTACAAGAGGAAATATCCTCAGTCCACCCTGGAAACTCTTCATATATAGGTGTTACTTTATCAAAAGAAGGCAATGTATGTGGAGAAAGTGTGTACTCACTACCATTCACTTTGTATCCAACACAGAGCTTGATGACAGGAAGAGAGCTTAATACGTCAAGTTTTGTAAGAGCTATATGAGTTATTCCATTGAGTTGAACAGCTTCTTTTAGCATAACACCATCAAGCCAACCACATCGTCTATTTCTTCCTGTTGTTGAGCCGAACTCTTGTCCTTTTTTCTGGATAAATTCACCGATATCATCTAGTAATTCTGTAGGGAATGGACCTCCACCAACTCGAGTTGTATATGCTTTAACAATAGCAATAACATTACCTATTGCACTTGGCGCAATTCCTCCTCCAGTGGCTATACCTCCGGTGACAGTAGAGGAAGATGTAACAAATGGATATGTTCCATAATCGATGTCAAGACCTGTGCCTTGAGCGCCTTCAAAGAGAATTTTTTTTCCTTCTTTTTGTGCATTTGCAAGCTCATCAGAAACAGAACAAAGAAAAGGTTCTAGTCGCTTCATAAAAGGAGCTATATAATCATATACATCATCGACGACAAAGGCTTGATCTGAATAGAGTGTTGTAAAGAGTATATTTTTTTCTTTAAGAGCATTTTCTATACGTTCTTTAGCATAGACTTCATTACCTAAATCACAAGCTCTTATTCCGATTCGAGCAACTTTATCTTCATAACAAGGACCAATTCCTCTCTTTGTTGTGCCAATTTTATTTGCAGATTGACTTTCACGTAAGATATCTAGCTTGATATGATATGGCATGATAACATGTGCATTATAGCTTATACCAAAATTTTCTTTTGTAATAGAAATCCCTTGTTTTTGAAGAGTATCTATTTCTTCACATAGGGTGATTGGATTAAATACAACACCATTTCCAATAAGACATCTCTTCCCCTCACAAAGAATCCCAGAGGGAATAGTGTGAAGTACATATTTTATGCTATTGACATGAATAGTATGCCCTGCATTATTTCCTCCGTTAAAGCGTACTATGATATCAAACTCTTTTGCCAATGAATCAACAAGTTTTCCTTTTCCTTCGTCTCCCCATTGGGCTCCAATGACTACACTTGCCTGCATACGATAATCCTTTTTTAACTCTCGATAATACGTAAGGTATGGTAGCGTACTATTTCTATAAAGTCAACAGAGATATCAAGTAGTCTAGCATGGTTTACGCTGAAAGAGATGGGATATATTCAAGATTCTTTTTTGAGGTAGATGTATATTTAAGGAGAATAAGTCAATATTTAGGCATATATTTCCTTATAGCAATCACTGAGAAGTTATATATGTATTCATATTGAGGGATAATAACAAGTGTCATGTTTTTGGAATAGAGCTTGCGTTACTTCGACGGTAAGGAGAATATATATGCAAATTATTCCTCTCGATGCTGTACAAAGTGAGTCAGGTACAACAACATTATCAATAAATACATACTCTTCCTACAGTGAGTCTGTAGGATTTAGTGTTCCATTGAAAGAAAAGAATGCTCATCTCATTGCACAAGAAGGAGAGTCTGTAGTTCCTACTACTAGGCTAAGCTTTGAAGAAATTTTGAGATTAAAGAATACAATACAGGAAAAGAAAAAACAGAATCAAGGAGAAGAGGAAGCACTCATCTCATTGCTCGAACAAGGAGGCTCTCATACAATAGAATCTATCATAGAACAAATGGTAGATGGTATTCGAGGTCTTCAAGCACTCACACCCGAGGAATATGTTTCCTTACAAAACTTTTTACAAGATATAGGGTGTAGCTTTGAAGATATAGAGAAAATCACAGATCAGATGATGACTCAATCAGGCGTGATGCAAGGTGTAGAGACAATTATATCTCGTACAAAAGAATATCTGGAAAACAATCCTCATATCGAGGGGATATATGATATAACGCCTATCTTGCGTAAAATTTCAATGGGGCAGTATGAGACTCCTTCCTATGAAGGAGAGATATCAGGAAATCAGCTTATAAGCAAGCTTGAGAACATTCTTGAGGAGATACAGGACATAGCAGAGCAAAGAGAATTGCAGATAGAAAATCTTTCTGCACAGCTTGCAGAAGATATCCAAGAAATAGTACGACGTAGGGAAGAAAAAGCTCAAAGCAGTGCAAACGCATCAACACAAGGTAATAGTGTAGTTTCAGCAGAAGAGTTTAAGTTTACTCGATCGGCAACAGAAGATGGACTTTCCACTCTTGTTACAAAAGATGATAAGGAAGAATCTTCACATTCACAATATAGTGAAGATGGTTTACCTCAAGAGAGAAACGAGCAAGGATATAATGATACTATCTTTACGGAACAAAATAATACTACGCTCTTCGGTAAGCAAGTGACTATAGAGTATCAAAATACATCTCTTTTTCAGAAGAGTTTACTAGGCAATCATGCTATCTTAGAGAGTCATAAAAACTATATTCTCGATACAGTACAACAAAGTTTTATCTCATTGAAAAACACAAATTCAGCAGAGATTATATTACAGCTTACCCCACAAGAACTCGGAAATATTGAGCTTCAATTACAATATAGTGATGGAAGAATACAAGCCGTACTGCGTCCAGATCAACGTGATGTGTATCATCTCCTTAAAGAGCAATCTCCACATATCATGCATTCCTTACAAGAACAAGGCGTCAATATAGATGCCGTTACAGTTGTAGAAAATACTGGAGAGTGGCTTCAATATCAATCATCTCGAGAGCAATTCTCTCATAATTCTCATGAGAATTTACAAGAGCAAGTGCTCTCTCAAGAGCATGAGCGTAAAGGAAGAATTCGTTATCTTTTAGGACAGCTTACAAAAGATAGTATTAAAAGTGTACAAAATTCAACTCGGCTTTTAGAAGTCGTGGCATAAAAGGAGGGTGCTATGGATATGGGAGTGAATTCAATATCATCTCGAAGTACGCAGGGGAGTTCAGGAGCATCGACAACAAATACAACACTTGGCAAAGATGATTTCCTTAAACTCTTAATGGTTCAGCTACAGAATCAAGATCCTACAAATACGGTAGATAATAATGCAATGTTAGCCCAGCTAGCTCAATTCTCAGCATTAGAACAACAACAGCGAACAGCAGATCTCATGGAAAAAATGTTGGAGTTAACACAGCGTAATGAGCAATTAACAGCAGCAAACTATATAGGCAAGACAGTTCGAGCACAGGGCTACGAAATGACAAAAGAGGGAAGTACAGTCTCTACAGTCTACTATAGCAGTAATACACCAATAGACTCAGGTAGAGTATATGTCTATGGACCAGATGGAGATATTGTCTATACAGAAGATATCGGCTCAAAACAAGCAGGGTTCTATGAATTTACGTGGGACGGAAAAAATAGTGCTGGTAAAGAAATGCCCGATGGAAAATATACAATTGCTATCCAAGCAAAAACAGAAGAAGGCAATGCAGTATTAGTCCATACTGAAGTCTCGGGAGTAGTTATCAGTGCAGTTACAGAAAATGGAAGCACCTATCTACGACTCAAAGATGGTAGGGTTGTTCTTCTTGATAAAGTCTATGAAGTATATGATCCAAAGTTGGTATCAAGTACAGACGACGATTCTTCGAATACAAGTGGTTCAACATCTGGGGACAATGCAAGTCAAGATGAAAATAAGGAAAACAATAGTTCAGACGAAAGTGAGAGTGTGTCATAGAAGAGCAGAGGGACGTGTTTTTTATAGCATGGAATAAAGAAGATATGTGATATGAAAGAATCCGAGTGAATCGGTGTGCACTTGTGGCATGTACAGCTCTGTAGTGCCACAAAAAAAAGAGTGTTTTATGAAATATAGGGATATTTTATATGGCAAGTCTATCACATACATCAAGTAATATGTAAAGGAGTATGTATGATTGGAGTAAGTACGGCAATGTGGGCAAGTGTTTCTGGCTTGCAAGTATATGGTACACAACTTGGAAATATAGGTACTAATATTGCCAATTCAGGTAGTATAGGATATAGATCAACAACAGCCTATGCAGCAGGTGGATTTGCAGGACATCTATCCACACTTTCTGGAGCATCAACAATAGCTCAAGGGGCTAGTGTTTCAACTGTGTATACAAATCATGCGAACGGTATAGGAATTAACTCTGCTTCCTCAACACATCTTGCTATTACAGGTGGCGGTCTTTTTGGTGTCCGCAACAGCAATAGTGAAGAAATACTCTATACTCGTAGAGGAGATTTTGAATTTAAGAATGATGGATATCTCAGCACATCAGAAGGATATAGAGTACAAGGGTGGGCTATTCCAGAGAATGAAGTCACGATAGGTACAGTTGGGACAACAGGTGCAGCAAGTAGATTAAAAGGTTCTGGAGTACCAGGAGATATCGCACTACCTGGGGATACAAGTCCACCAAAGCACACAACATTTGTAGAAATTATCAATAACTTAGGAGCAAGTAGTTCACCAGGAAATTCTACGAATGATGACTTCCCTTACGCATCTCTTATGACAACATGGAATGGACAAGCAAATCCTCCTTTGGGAGAGGGAACATATATGTATCAAAGTACAATAAAAGTATTTGATGAGGGTGGCTCACCTCATGAAATCACTGTTTACTTTGATAAGGTTGATACATCAAATATGACTGGAAATACACCAGGTGAACACTGGGAATTTATAGTAACAATGTCTCCAAGTGAAGATAAGCGACAATTTGGGGGAGAGAAAATGAGTGGGACAGAATCAGCAGGCTTGTTGATGACAGGGACACTTGCATTTAGCTCAGCAGGATCGCTAGAGAATATGACGGCATTTGTTCCAAAGGCAGATGTGAAAGCATCAGAGCTTAAAGTATATGGTGCAAAGAACGTTAATGGATCAACACAAAAAGAGAACTTGCAATATTGGGTAGCTGCTCCACAAAGTACAAATGGATTGCCTATCTTTTTTCCTAATTTCTCTGGAAGTGATTCTGTTGCAGCAAATGGAGCAAGTAATGCTACTATTCCAGAAAATGCAATAGAACTCAACTTAGGTATCCGTGCAGGAAGTATTGGGTTTCAAGGATACACAAGTGTAGAAG
>CAMWXW010000008.1 GCA_947178315.1 uncultured Desulfovibrionaceae bacterium
GTAAAGAGGATAGTGTCGTATAAAGAGGGGAAGGAAGAGGAATTGGTTCTAAATATTTAGGAACTCCAGATATATTATATAAAATGTAGTTTTTATTGCGATGCTGTAAAATATAGCCCATAGAAGCCATAGCACCTAAAGCATCTCCATCTGGATTATGATGTGCTGTTATGATAAAATTATCATGGCTATCTATTGCTTCCGCAAGGTGGGCTATTGTTGTGTTCATAGTTATGCTGTTTGTTCGTATCGATGTACTACTGGTTTTGTTACTAGACCTGTACGAATACAACGGGTACATACTCGTAATGTTGCTACTCTTCCATTGCAAAACTGATGCCGAACTCGTTGTAAATTAGGTTGAAATTTACGCTTTGTTTTAATATTAGAATGGCTTACATTATTTCCTGTTTGAGTTTTCTTATTGCAAAAATAGCATTCTTTCATAATCCTTCTATCTCCTCATAGTAACTCTTTTCACAATAGACTATTGAATTGGAAAGATCAAGCCTTTTCTTGACTTATTTTTCAAATATGGGTAGTCTAATACAATATCTACCTTATTTTATAAGAGATAGTATTAGTGAATATTCTAACAGTATCATACGAATTACACCCTCACTTGTATTGTATGTGTTGTGAAGGAGAAGTGCATGGCTGATACCTGGTTGCCTATAGCTACAATTCCAAAAACTGGAATTACGCTCTCATATTCAGCGAATGATAGCTATATTTGGAATGAAAAAATACAAGAAACAGCTTTAGAATGTTCTTTTATAAAGCCTATTGAGGCAGAAATTTCCTTACAATTAGAAGAAGAAGGAATCCTTGTTTCAGGTTCATTCTCAGCACAAATTACGCTTCCTTGCTCATCTTGTCTTGAGCCGGCTCTACTTGATGTTGGGCATATCTTCTATGATCTCGTTGAGGTGAGTGAAGATTCCCTTCTACAAGAAGGAACATACTTGAAAGAGACAAAAAAGGGAATAGAGATTGATGTTGCAGAGATTGTTTTTGAAGAATTTCTTATGGACGCCTCTATCTCTGTTCGCTGTAAGGAAGATTGTTTAGGACTATGTCCTTATTGCGGAGTGAATAAAAATAATGAATCCTGTTCATGTGATCAGAATAAAAAAGATCCAAGGTTAGCAAAACTTCATGGTTTAGTACTTGAAAAGAAACCATAACTAGTGTATTCTCCTCTACGATGTGAGGTTTACTCCATTGTACGTAAAAATAAAAGAGGTTATGTATGGCTGTTCAACAAAATAAAAAATCTCGTTCTAAAAAGGGCATGAGAAGAGCACATCATGCGTTGGTTGCTCCTAATATTGTTCTTTGTCCAAACTGTAAAGCCCCTTCTCTCTCCCATGTTGTGTGTCCTACATGTGGTACTTATAAGGGAAGACAGTATTTACGTAAAGGTACTCTATAACGTGTATCATACTTAGACTTCTCTCTCATTATAACTCATTATAATCGTTGTGAGGGAGAACATCTATGATACTAGTTACCTATGCTCATGCACTATACTTCAGAAGAAGATATTCTTTGCTCTATTGACTCCTTCTTTGAACATTCATCTCGACGCAAAGATGATGCAGATATTCTTCCTTATAATTCGTATGTCACAAGTGTTGATATAGTGTCAGAAAATCTTGATTTTAGACGACACACATTTTCTCCACAGAATATAGGCTATAAAGCTCTTGCTGTTAACATAAGTGATTGTATGGCTATGGGTGCTATTCCTCACTCTTTTCTTATGGCTCTTAGCCTTCCACAGACAATAGAAAAGGTTTATCTTGAATCTATTTTAGAGGGAATGTCTACACTTGCACAACGTTATAATATATCACTTATAGGTGGTGATATTGCCTTTGAAGATTCATTGAGATTTGCAATTACCATATTTGGAATTCCTATTACAGAGCCTATACGTAGAGGAAATGCCTCTGTTGGTGATAGCATTTTTTATCTTCCGTCATCACTTCTTTTATCTCCTTTAGGACTTGCTAGGGTAGGCTTTGAAACGCTTGAAGAAGGTGTGCACGGGTATCCTGAAGCTAAAAAAGCACAGTGTGAACCTACACTTGTTGAGCTTGACTCTCTTCATATTCTTGCACCATTTGCACAGAGTCTTTCACTCATGGATTCTTCCGATGGACTTTTTTCTGATATTCCTCGGCTACTTGGAACTCACTCCTCTTCTCTTGGTGCAGAGCTTGTTATATCAGAAGATCTACTCCATCATGAGGTACTTACGTGGTGTGCATCTCGTCGATGTAATCCTGTTGAGTTTGCTTTGCATGGTGGTGAGGAATATTGTCTTCTTGGGACTGCTCCACCACATATAATGTCCCTTTTGCAAGATGCTCTTCCACATATCGTTGTTCTTGGTACTGTAACGCAAGGAAATACGATATCATGTAATGGCAACGTAGTAAAAAAGTAGTATGTTGCTCTTTTTCATAGATTTATTAGATATTGAAGATAGAGAGAAACACTCTCATATTGATAGAGAATGTTCCTCATAAGTATATATTAGTCATGATATCTGTAGATGTACGGCTATCTTACGCTGCAAGAAAGCGTGCATTTCTACAGACAGGAGTAAAGCCACTTTGTGTAATCATAAAGCGTAGTTCATCGATATGGAGTGCATGTGAAGAATTTGCGCCTGCCCAATGACCGATTTTTTCCTCAACAATAGTTCCATCGATATCATCTGCCCCAAAATAGAGTGCACTTTGTGCTTCTTTTACACCAAGCATAATCCAGTAGGCTTTGATATGTTCTATATTATCGAGCATGAGACGAGAAACAGCAATAGTCTTCATTCTATCTATATAAGAATCATTTGTTGTCACCTTGCTTGATAAAGGATTATTTTTGCGTTGATATGGAAGAGGAATAAAACAGATAAAACCATGTGTTTTGTCTTGCAACTCACGAAGACGGCACAAGTGATCGATACGCTCTTCAATTGTTTCTATGTGTCCAAATAGCATAGTACAATTTGAGAGATTGCCCATAGAATGTGCTACACTGTGTACATGAAGCCACTCTTCGGCATTGAGTTTTGTTGGACATACTTGTTTACGAACTCGAGGAGCAAAAATTTCTGCACCACCTCCTGTAAGCATACTTGCACCAGCATCTTTGAGTGCTTGTAACACATCTTCAATGCGTATGTTCTCAATCTGTGCTAAGTGATCGATTTCTACAGCTGTAAACATTTTGATATCTGCTTGTGGTTGAAGTGCCTTTATCTTTTTTACTAGAGACGTAAACCATTCCAATGATAGTGTAGGGTGACACCCTCCTACAATGTGTATCTCTGCAAACTCTGCCTGTTCTTGAGCTAATTGTTCTAATAATTCATCATGAGAATATATAAATGCTCCCTCAGATTGCTCTGAACTTCGCTTAAATGCACAAAAGGTACATGGATGTATACATACATTTGAGTAGTTGAGATGCATATTGCGAACAAAATAAGTATTCGTTCCATGCTTACGCATACGAACATGGTGAGCTAACGCACCTACAGCCTGGATATTGCTATGTTCAAGAAGACGTAGCCCTTGCTCTGGTGTGATTCGATTGCCTTCCATCACGCTATGATAGATATCTGCTAAGCCTTCCTTTGCATAGAATGATTCTTTATATAGCATGTGTCTTTCCTCCGTATATTCTCTTGGAAAAAGAGTCTTTCTTCTTAGTATTTTGCTTCTTGTATACACGTCTTTTGTCTAATGCTCTCCTCTATTGAGAGAGAAGTGTATAGGTGTGTATTGTATCACTATATGCTTCTATGTCAAATACTCTTGCTATACACATTATATTTATGTCTTTTTATCATTCTTGCACCTTTCTCTTTGATAGTGTACTATATGAAACATATTGATTTAATTAGAGTGAGCTATGAAAAAAACACTACCATTATATATTTCTCCGTGTCCTAATGACACTTTTATTACCTATGCTATGAATACTGGTATACTTTCTATGCCGTGTGAATTTGATGTTCACTTTGCTGACGTTGAAGAACTCAATCAATCACTTGTAAAACGTCCTCCTTGTGTGAGTAAAATTTCTGTTGCTGCTCTCGCCTACTGTAAAGAGGAATATACTATCTTAGAAACAGGTGCTGCTATGGGACTTGGTTGTGGTCCACTTGTTGTTGCAAAAGAAAAAATAGAAAATATATCATGTGCAAGCATTGCTACACCGGGAATATATACAACAGCACATGCACTTCTTTCACTTTATGGAGAATTTCAAGGAAGACGTATCCCTATGCTATTTAGTGATATCCCGAACGCACTACAAGAGGGTAGTGTTGATATGGGAGTACTTATTCATGAAACTCGTTTTGAATATGAACGCTATGGGCTCCATCTAATTACTGATCTTGGCATCTTTTGGGAGGAGACGTATGCTATGCCTCTTCCTCTTGGTATCTTTGTCATTCATAATAGCCTTTTAGAATATAAAGAGACTGTGGAAGAAGTAATGCGAGCTAGTATAGAATATGCATACAAGCAGTATGATAATGCCCTTACCTATTGTGCGAACTATGCTCAAGAGCTAGATACACATACATTAGAGAGCCATATAGCAATGTTTGTGAATTCATATACTCTTGACATGGGTGAACAAGGAAGGTGTGCTATAAAAATGTTGATAGATGCTTTACAATGTGAATGAAGAATGCTATACTTTTTAGGCTCTTAAAGCTCTCTTGTGCTGTGAGGGCATTATATTTGCTCATGATAGCAATGGTACATACATATCGCAGATTTCTCTTTGCATAATGCCATTAGCGTAGGTAGGATTTTATGAAAAAAACACTGCAGAGGATAGATTATACTGCATCTACAAAAATACAGGTTCTTGAGCCACCATCATATTATACATTTATGTTAGATGCTGGATATACAAGTGCTGTAAAGAAAAAGGAAGAAGTTGTTATAGGAGATATCATTGCAACATGTAGAAATACACATCTCTATTCTTCGTGCAATGGTATTGTGGAGAGTGTTTCTGAGAAAGCGATAAAAATCACTCCTCATGAAGAAAGCACAAAAGAACAAATTTCTCCTCTTTCATTTAAGACAATGGAGCGTAGTGCTCAAATAGAATATCTGGAAGCAAATGGAATAGATTCCCTATGGAGGAATACAAAGAATGTTCAGGTGTGTATCATAAATGCATTGCCTACAGATGCCGTTGCTGTGCAGTATATGCCATTTTTATTTGCAGAAGAGAAGGAGACCTTAGAGCATGGTATTGAAACACTCCGTTCTCTCTATCCTTCTGCTAGAATACGCTGTGCTGTTCCTAAAAATGCTAACATTTCTATGCAAAGTGTAGAGGTTGTGGAGTACGCAAAGACATATCCATATACATTGACTCCTTTTGTAAAGCAAGAGCTTGAAGGACAAGATGCTCTTGGAGTGCTTACACTCTCACTTATAGACTTATGGCGTATAGGAAGTATTGCACGCTCTGGGAAACCTCTTACTGAAACTATTCTTGTTGTCAATAACGCTGTAGTGAGATGTCCTGTTGGATATCCTTTAACTTCTCTTTTAGAGCGTCTTTCTATCTCTGTTGATTCTGTTGCAGGAGCTGTTAGTAACGGTGTCATGAATGGAGAGCCGTTATGTACTCTTGAAGGGGGCGTATTACCACATTTTTATTCTCTCCATACATTCAAAAAAGAAGAAATCCCTCCTGTAACTGATGATCCTTGTGTGAGTTGTGGATTTTGTACATCGGTATGTCCAGTTGGAATACGTGTCCACCTCTTAAATCAATATGCTGAAAGAACTATGTTTGAAGCTTGTCAAGAAGAGCATCTTGAAGCTTGTATTGAATGTGGAATGTGTGACTATGTCTGTATCACAAAACGACCTATTATGCAGTATATACGAAATGCAAAACAACATACTAAAAAAATGTTGCCAATGGGGTAGCTATGAGCACAAATAATCAATTATATGTTATACCTTCACCTTATCTAAAAGCACCGCTTTCTTATAATAGAATGATGCTTGATAAATGTCTTGCCGTTCTTGTATTAGCATTGAGTGGAATATATTTTTGGGGAATGCCTGCACTTGTTACTGTTCTCTGCTCTGCACTTGTTGCTCTTGTAACAGAGTACACTGCTTGGAAGTTTATGGGGAAAGAACCAAAATTGCAAGATTATAGTGCTCTCACTATTGGAATCACTCTTGCTCTTTTTCTTCCTATTGGTGTGCCACTTTGGGTTGTTGCACTTGGAAGTATTTTTGCTATTCTTTTTGGGAAAATGGCATTTGGTGGAATAGCATATACTCCATTTCCTCCTGTAGCTGTTGGATATGCTATGATAAATGCAGCATGGGGAAAATACTTAAGCCCTGGAGATATTGCTATTGAAACAGAATTAGTTGATCCTCTTACAGAACTCAAATCATTTGGTATAGATTCAATAGAACTTACATTTACTGACTATATCATGGGGAATCAGCTTGCTGTTATTGGAGCAACATCTCTAGGTGTTGTCCTTGCTGTTCTTGCATTTTTACTTGTAAGAAGAGTACTTAGTATTGGAATTGCCTTTGGATATGTTATAGGTATTACTCTTTTCTCTTACCTTGCTTATATGAGTGATCCAACACTATATGCTGATCCTGGTTTTATTTTATCAACTGGAACAGTATTGCTTTGTCTTGTTCTTCTTACAGATTTTGCAACCATTCCAACATCATGTCTTTCTCGCACTATCTATGGATTTGCAGTCGGTGCTATTGTTATCTTTTTGCGATGTTATACTGAACTTTTTGATGGAGCTATTCTTGCTATCTTATTAGGGAGTTTTCTTTCTCCGTATTGTGATATGATACGGATAAAAAAACTATCTAAAGGAGGATACTAATGAAAGAAATGGTGCGAATGGTAGTTACTCTTACAATACTATGTGTCCTTTCTGGAGGTGTGCTCTCTTTTTTGAAAACATATACTGCTCCACTTATTGAATCTCAAGAGCTCAATCTTGTACAAGGGCCTGCAATTGCATCTATCTTCCCCTCTTATACGAATAATCCTGTTGCAGAGCGTAAAACCTTTCAGGTAGATTCAACATCTGTTGTCATATTTCCTATCAAAGAGGGAGATACATTGACTGGAGTTGCAATGGAGCAAACAAGCCCCGGATATAGTGGTGCTCTTGGTGCTATGGTTGGCTTTGCAATAGAATCAGATACTATTGTTGGTGTTAATGTTACTTTATTTAAGGATACAGCAGGTATTGGAAGTCGTGTTTATGATGAAACATTTAGAAAACAGTTCAACTCATTACAAGCAAATGAGGACTTGAGTAGTGTAGATACACTCTCTGGTGCTACTGTAAGTAGTTCATCATTTATCAATTCTGTTAAGAAGGCTGCTACAATATATCTAAAACTCAAACAACAAATGATAGCTGATTTTTCATAGGGAGATGACAATGAATTTATGGAAAGAATTTTCAAAGGGGTTATGGGAGCAACTTCCACCATTTAGAATATTGCTTGGTCTTTGTCCTACACTTGCAGTAACAACATCTGCTGAAAATGGACTTGGAATGGGAATAGCTGTTATTTTTGTTCTTACACTTTCTAATACCATTGTTTCTTTAGTAAGAGATTTTATTCCTAAAAAAGTTCGTATAGCCTGCTTTATTGTTATTGCTGCTACACTTGTTACAAGTGTCGAGCTCCTTATGCAAGCATACACATATACACTATATCAGCAACTTGGTATCTTTGTTCCTCTTATTGTTGTTAACTGTATTATTTTAGGGCGAGCAGAGGCATTTGCAAGTAAAAATCCAGTAATACCTTCTTTTTTAGATGGGTTAGGAATAGGGATAGGGTTTGCATGTTCACTTGTAGTGATTGCATCAATACGAGAAGTTTTAGGAAAAGGGACATGGTTTGGGATATCTCTCTTTGGAGAAAACTTTGAACCATTTACTATTATGAGTGAAGGACCTGGTGGCTTTATTGTTCTTGGTATCTTACTTATGGCAATGAATATATCATCTGCATACAGTATCAAGAAAAAACAACATATTACTGATCCCAGTGTACTTGTAGAAAAAGGACAAAAATCTACCCCTTTAACGAACGTACAGTAGGAGAATAGGTATGGAATTATTAGAATTTTTTATACTTGCAATCTTTGTTAATAACATCATCTTAACTCAATATCTTGGACTCTGTCCATTTCTAGGGACATCAAAAGAAAAGGGTGTTGCCTTTGGTATGAGTGGTGCTGTTATTGTTGTTATGCTTATTGTTGCTATCGTCACATGGTGTTTACAAAAGTATCTTCTAACACCGTATGAATTAGACTATTTACAGACAATATTTTTTATTGTTGTTATAGCAAGTGTTGTGCAACTTCTTGAACTCTTTTTGCGTAAAGTTATTCCACCTCTTTATAAGTCTCTTGGTATTTTCCTACCTCTTATCACTACAAACTGTGCTGTTTTAGGGGTTGCTATTTCTGCACAGCGTAAAGAGTATGATCTTGAAACCACAATCTACTTTGCTATAGGAATGGGGCTTGGATTTGCATTAGCTCTTGCTCTTATGTCTGGTCTTCGTGAAAGACTCCGTATTGCTCATGTTCCTCGCTCGTTAGAAGGGACTCCTGTAGCATTATTGATTGGTGGAATTATGGCTCTATCATTCCTTGCCTTGAAGGGGGTTGTATTATGATTCAATCTGTATTATCACTTATGGGGCTTGGTATTATTGCCTCTCTTGTTCTCGCTATTGCTTCTCGCATCTTTGCTGTAGAAGAAAACCCAAAAATAGAAATTCTTACCGAAGCATTACCTGGTGCTAACTGTGGTGGTTGTGGTTATGCAAGTTGTGAAGGATATGCAACAGCACTTGTTCTTGATGGCTCTGTTCCAACTACAAAGTGTGTTGTTGGAGATAGTTCCCTACCTCAAACATTGGCTACTATTTCTGGGAAAGAAGCTGGTTCTGTTACAAAACAAATAGCATTTCGTCATTGTACAAAGAGAGAAGGAAATGTTGCAACAACATATCAATATCATGGGTATGCATCATGTTCTAGCGTGAGTACCTTTGATAGAGGTTTTGATGCTTGCAAATACTCTTGTTTAGGGCTTGGTGATTGTGTCGCTGTATGTCCTTTTAACGCTATGGAAATTGTCAATGGACTCGTCACTATATATAAAGACCTCTGTACTGGCTGTAATGCTTGTGTTGAGGTATGTCCTCGTGATGTTCTCACACTTGCGCCAGTGACTGCACGAGTCAATATCTTGTGTTCAACACAGGATAAAGCCAAAGATGTCATGAATACCTGTGAAGTTGGGTGTATCTCATGCTCTAAATGTGTAAAAGCTTGCCCTGCTGATGCTGTCTCTTTTGATGAATATCATAGAATACGAATTGATCATGCAAAATGTATTGCGTATGGCCCTAGTTGTAATGAAGTCTGTGTTGAGGTATGTCCTCGTGATATATTACGTTCTGCACAAGCTGACTATACTCCAAAATTAGCTAATACAGCAAAAGAAGAAGTTGCTTAGGAGGAAATGATGGCACATTATACTCGAAGAAATATATTGCAAGCCCTTGGAGCTGTAACTCTTGTAACTGCATCTTCTGGAGTTACTTCGCTTGCATTTGCTGGAGCAAGAGATATATCAAAAGAGACTCGTTGTACTATGGATACACTTGTTACTATAGAAGTTCGTCACTCCTCTTATGATCTACGTATGCAAGGTATTGAGCAAGCATTTCAAGCAATAGCAGATGCACTTCCTCTTTTTGATAGATATAATACAAATTCTGCTATTGCACTTCTTAATACAACTGGGAAAATTACATCTCCACCACAAGAACTTACTTCTTTGCTTCGCTTTTCAAAACAACTTGCATATGAAACAAGAAATATCTTTAATCCGACAGTACAGCCTCTTGTCGACTATTTCTTACAGGAAAAAGAATATACAAAAGCTGGATATAATAAGGCACGCTCTCTTGTTCATACTATGGACGCAGTAACTATTAGTGATTCAGTTATTTCATTCCAGCATCAAGGTATGGGAATTACTCTTGATGGAATTGCAAAGGGCTATATTATCGATATTGCAGGCAATGCACTTACTACACTTGGTATAGAGCACTATATGATCAATGCTGGCGGTGATATTGTTGTTAAAGGAGAGCCAAGTGAAGGGAAGGCATGGACTATTGGAATACAATCTCCTCTTCATAAAGGGCGTAATATACATACTGTAGCACTTAGAAATAGTGCTATTGCTACATCTGGAGGCTATGAGCGTTATAATAAAAATCATACCCAATATACACATCTAGTCAATCCACATACAGGACAAAGCCCTCAGCGTATTCGCAGTGTCAGTGTTGTTGCTCCTCATGCTGTTCTTGCAGATGCTTTGGCTACTTCTTTAAGTATAATGCAACCACAGTATGCGTTACGTTTTATTGCACAGTATCCTAATACTGCATGTTATATTGTTACAGATACAGATGTTCTTACAAGTACATTATGGCATAGGTTGACAGTATAATATCTTTTCATATACATTCTCCTATAAGAATATAGTAAGAAGGACTATGTCCTTTGTGGAGGAAGAATGAAAAAGCTATGGCGATTAACAGTAAAGGAAGAAGTCCCTGCTGCACATGCATTACGTAATTATAATGGAAAGTGTGAAAATTTGCATGGACATAACTTTACTGTTGAGCTTGTCGTTGAAGGCTCTATTTTAGATGAAACAGTAGAGTATCTTATTGATTTTACTATCTTAAAACAAGTTCTTAAAGATATTACAGCTACATTGGATCATAAAGTTATCAACGATATTCCGTACTTTATACAGAAAAATCCGACGTCTGAAAATATAGCCCAATATATATATAGAGAAGCCAAGCAACGTTTAGCAATCTATGAGACTGTTCGTGTCTATTCTGTTACTATTGCAGAGCGTTCTATACAAAACGCATGTTATATGGAATTAGAATAAGCTTGTTCTTAGCATAGCTTAGCACAATAAAGTATCATCTCTCTTACTTCTTGCCTAAAAATATTTGTATCCTCTTCTATACTATGGTATAACTCATATATTATAC
>CAMWXW010000009.1 GCA_947178315.1 uncultured Desulfovibrionaceae bacterium
GCATAAAAAATATATTTTTCAAGTAGAAAATAGAAAAGTATCTCTCCTAATAAATCCAAATCTAAAAAATATACATTATATCAAGAAGTTATAAAGAGGGATACATAATACATAGTACACAAAGATTCGATCAGAGCTAAAGAACACTAGGAAACAGTTTTATATACAAGATAGATTCCCGAAGCAAGGAGCATACATGCAAGTATCTTTTGTAGTATTTTATATGGAATATAAGAGCGCAACCTCACTCCAAGTTGAGCACAGATAACAGCAGGAATGACGATAGAGAGAAAAGCTGGATAATAGATTAAACCAAATGTATAATCGACATCACTATGTCCGGAAATAACATAAAAAGTAGTCGCAATAGACATAGGAAGTACTAACGACATAGAGAGAGCAATACTTTCTTTTACAGGAAGATGTATATAAGAGAAGTATGCAGTAAAGAGTCCCCCTCCACCAATACCAGCAGCAGAAGAGATAGCACTAAGTATTGCTATTGGAAAAAAGACAACTGATGTGCGTATAGAGTGTGCATGTTTTCCATGAAGAGAAAAGAATAAAACAAACATACTGATAACAAGGGCACAACAAAAAATAAGAGTAAGCATAAGCGCAGGGGCAAAGAGAATGAGAAGTCCTCCTACACACGTTCCGACAAGAATAGCAGGCACACATGCCCAAAAATGAGTGAGTGAGAACATATTTTGCTTATACTGGCTATAGACTGCAGATAAGGAGATAAAGACAATAGTTGCTTGTGATGTCCCAACAGCAAGCCGTGGAATTTCTTCTTGGGGGAAATTGTATCCAAAGAAAATAAATGTGAGAAGAGGAACAATGAGAAGTCCTCCACCTATACCTAATAACCCACCTAACGTACCAGATGCAATACCTACAATAATAAAATAGAATATGCTATCTACCATATCCCCTCACACGATAAATCTTTATACTACGTAGACATATAGAATAGAACTCTCATATCTTCACTAAGTATATATGATATTGTACTTAAATACATTGTATATCTAGTATTATTTATGCAACCCAATTCCAATCTTTCAATTTTAGCGTACTATGTGGTATCCCTTTATACTCTTCTATTGTAGGAGAATAGACAACTTCTATTTCTCTTCCAATATCAAAGGTAGTAAATTCAGAGGCAAGATGCCACGCTTTTGCTTGAAGTGTAATACCACTTGTATCATCATAGAGTGTTAATACTGCATGAGAAGAAGCATCTCCAAAATACTGAACATTCTTTAGCGTAAGCTGAGGAGAGATAAAAACAGGCTCTGAATTTTTTATTCCAAAAGGTTGCAAGCTCTCAATATCATCTCTAAAACTAACTTCTCGAGCAAAAGAAAACGAAAGCGTTCCATCAATATGTAGTGAGGGTATATATGGCTCTGTTCCAATTCTTTTGATAACAGCTTCCTCAAATCGCTTAATAAACGCCTCTAAATTCTCTGGGGGAAGACTCATACCTGCAGCAACAGTGTGTCCTCCAAAACGAAGAAATAAATCTCTACAATCACATAACGCATCATAGAGATCAAGCTCTGCTATAGAACGAGCAGAACCTTTAATAATCTCTCCATCTCGGCACAGAACTATAGATGGTTTATAATATGTCTCTACAAGACGAGAAGCAACAATACCAATGATACCATGATGCCAATCCTCTTTATACACCACTAATGAGAGTCTATCACAAAGCAACTCTGCTTGGGATTTAGCTTCATGTGTTATACGCTCTTCTTCTTGTTGTCTTTGTTGATTGTATTCATTCACTACATGAGCTAAACGTACGGCTTCATCTCTATCTTGCGTCGTTAGGAGAAGAAATGCCTCTTTTGCATGTCCCATTCTCCCTGCTGCATTTATTCGAGGTGCAAGTGTAAAGCCAACTTGTCCAGCAGTAACAGGCGAACTCCCTCTCATACCTACTACTTCTTTCAATGCTCGTATTCCTTCACGGCGAGCCTCTTTAAGAAGAAGAAGTCCATTCTTGACTATAATTCTATTTTGTCCTTGAAGTGGAACAAGATCAGCTATACTTCCCAATGCAACGAGATCGAGTACCTCCCTCATATCGACAGTGATTCCAGTATAATCTGCAAGATAGCGATTAACCATAGCCATCATAATAAAAGCAACACCAACTCCTGCAAAGTGTTGATATGCTGTTTTACAAAGCTTAGGATTGCATATAGCAACAGCATTAGGAAGCTCATGTGGTGGGATATGATGATCCGTAATAATCACATCTATATCAAGAGAACGTGCATATTCCACAGGCCCTCTATCTGTAATACCACAATCAACAGTCAAAATTGTACGTATTCCTTGTGTAGAAAGATAGTAGATACCCTCTTGCGTCATTCCATAGCCATCTTCTCTCTTTGGAATATGACAATGGATTGGAAAGCCATGTGCAGTAACAACATGATGAACAAGTGCACTTGAGGTAACTCCATCAACATCATAATCTCCCCACACAGCAACAGGACTTCCAGAAAGAAGAGCCTGTGAAAATGCTTCAACACCATTACGAAATGCACTATCCAATCCAGCAGGATCTAAAAGGCGTAATTGAGGTAGAAGATATGTTCGTATATCTTCCTGAGGAATATCTCTTGAATAAAGTACCTGTGCAAGAAAAGGCGAAAGAACATGTTCTTCACAGAGTGCATCAATCTCCTTCTTCTCTATAGATTCTTTACGATGAACCCACCGATACTTCATATATTCTCCTCAACTATACGACCTAGTATACCATATATTATGAAAGAATGATATTGACCAATTTATTAGGTACAACAATCACTTTTTGTATTTCTTTATCTGCAAGATACTTTGTAAATGCTCCACTCTCTTGTATAAGTGCAATATATTCTTCTTGTGTGCTATCTGCTGGAGCAAGACATGTCCCTCTCATTTTACCATTGATCTGCACAGCAATTGTATATTCATCTCGACGTAATGCTTCTTCATTATATTGTGGTATAGCTTCATTATGAATACTCGTTGTATGCCCAATACGATGCCATAATTCCTCTGTAATATGTGGTGTATATGGAGCAAGTAAAACTAAAAGTGTTGCATATGAAGAAGAAAGCAAAGAGTGATATTCTTTTTGCATGATATCATCTTTATACTTATAGAGCATATTCACTAATTCCATGATAGAAGCAATTGTCGTATTATATTGAAGCCGTGCCATATCTTCATGATATTTTTTTATAACACTATGTTCTTTTCGACAAAGCTCCTTTGCAATAGCAGTTGTACACATATCCAAAGAACTAGAAGCTGGTGCACACGGGCTAAGGATATCTTTATACAACTCATAGAGTGCATATACTCTATGTAGAAATCGAGATGAACCTTCAATTCCAGAATCACTCCAATCAAAGTCTTTTTCAGGTGGAGCAGTAAAGAGACAAAATAAGCGAACAGTATCAGCACCATACTTATCAATCATGATGCTTGGCTCAACTATATTCCCTTTTGACTTTGACATCTTTGCACCATCTTTAAGAACCATTCCTTGAGTAAGCATATTAACAAATGGTTCTCTAATGCCATCGAGAAAGCCAACATCATTAAGAGCCATAGTAAAGAAGCGAGCATAGAGAAGGTGCATAACAGCATGCTCAATACCACCAATATATTGATCAACAGGCATCAAGGCAGATACCGCTTGCTTATCGATAGCTTCCTTTGTATTATGAGGATTACAATATCGTAAAAAATACCATGAAGACTCAATAAAAGTATCAAGAGTATCTGTTTCTCTGCGTGCAGGAGCATGACATCGTGGACATGTTGTCTGTACAAAGGAATCAAGATAAGGAAGTGGGGATTTTCCATCACTCCTCATAGGCACATCTGTAGGAAGAAGTATAGGGAGGTTCTCTTCTTTTTCAGGAACAATACCACAGTGTTCACAATAAATAACAGGAATAGGCGTTCCCCAATAGCGTTGTCGAGAGATATTCCAATCACGCAATTTATATTGTACAGTTTTTTTGGCTTTTCCATCATTTTCTAAAAAGCTTAGTATAGCTTCTTTCGCCTCTTGTGATTGCATACCAGAGAATGTACCACTCTCATGAAGTATACCTTCATCTATATATGGTTTAGAGAAGGAATCAAGCCCTTGAGGGGGAAGAATAACGTATCGTAGTGGTAAATCATACTTCATAGCAAAGGCAAAATCACGCTCATCATGTGCTGGCACACACATAACAGCACGAGTACCATATGTTCCAACAACAAAGGTAGAAATCCATATAGGAATTCGCTCATTGGTTATTGGGTGAAGTGCATATTTTCCGGTTGAGATTCCATATGTAGCTTGAGGATTTCCACGCTCTTCCTGAGAGAGTGCAAGCATAGCTTGGCATTCTTTATGGAGCTCAGTATTCTCTTTTTCCCATTCACGTAAGAGGGGGTGCTCTGGAGCAAGCACAAGTGCACTCACACCAAAAAGAGTATCAATACGAGTTGTAAAAATAGCAATTGTATTTTCTTCTCCCTCAACATCAAAGTTGACTTCTGAACCCACTGATTTTCCAATCCAATTGCGTTGCATTTCACGAACGTTATCACCCCAACCAGTAAGAGTATCAAGATTTTGTAAGAGTTCTTCTGCATAGCGTGTAATTCGCATGAACCATTGGGTAAGCTCTTTTTGCTGAATAGGAGAATCACATCTCCAACATATATTATTTTTCACCTGTTCATTAGCAAGCACAGTTTGACACTCAGGACACCAGTTTTGCAGTGCGTTTCTACGATAAACTAAATCATGTTCTAAAAAGCGTATAAAAAAGAGCTGTTCCCACTTGTAATAATCAGGTAAACATGTGGTAACTTCTTTATCCCAATCATATGAATAACCGAATCTCTTCAATTGCTGTTTCATTGTTGCTATATTACTCATTGTCCACTCAAAAGGGTGTGTATGATGTTTTATAGCAGCATTTTCTGCAGGCAATCCAAATGCGTCCCAGCCAAAAGGGTGGAGTACATTATAGCCTTGCATACGCTTATACCGTGCTAGAACATCTCCTATTGCATAATTGCGAACGTGTCCCATATGTATATTGCCTGATGGATAGGCAAACATCTCAAGCACGTAATATTTTTCTTTTGTAGAGTGTGGCTCTAATAAAAATGCCTTTTGCTCCTCCCACTGTGTCTGCCAATACTCTTCTATCACCTGTGGATTGTAACTCATAAAATAACTCCATATTTCTAAACTTTAGTATATCAATACAATACAGATATGACAAGAGAAGATCACATACACGTATATATAGATTTACTCATACCTTATTGATACACAGATAGTATTACAGTTATACAGTATCTAACTACGAAATTCAAGCTATAGGGTATACTTCCCTCAAATGCTATCTGTATGACTACATGTGTAACTTCATTATCTACACGTTAACATATCTCACAACCCTAGATACATAGCACTCATCTCTCATATTTAGATAGCTATAGCATATATTTTGATAAATAGATAGAATGGATTATGACTACTAGAATAAAGAGCCTTACTACATATCTAAAGAGACACTTCTTTTCTAGCATCTCCTTTTTATAGATTTCTCATAAAGAATAGTATACAATACAGAACGTAACGTATCTATTCATAGAGAGTGATGGCACAGAATAGTTGATACTACGCATAACAAAGGAGAATATATGGAATTTAGAGAACTTGGGACACAAAATGGTGAAGCTCACATAATATTTACTTTTGAAGGCACAGTAGAACAAGGGCTAAAAAAATTACAGGATACTCTTTTCATAGGAGAAAGTCCATATCCATTAGAGTATTACAAAGGAAAAAAAGGTGAGATAGCAGAACTATTTGGAACAAAAGAAAGCCCCTTACACCGTATTATTATAGTTGGACTTGGAAAAAAAGAGAATATCCCAACATGGAATGACTTTAGACAAGCTATACGAGAAGCGACAGGAAGAGCAGTTCGTTATGCTCGTACAAAAGGCTATAAAGAGGCTGTATTCACACAAGGCTTTTTACTTGAAGATTCATTTCAAGAAGACTCCTATCAACTCTACTATGATATAGCCTATGCTTCAGAAGTAGGACTCTATCAATTCAGCATGAAGAGTACACAAGAAGAAAATGCAAATCCCAAAATCTATTTATGTGGAAGTAAAGAATCTCACACAGATGCATTAAAACAAGCTCTTGCACGTGGACGACGTTTAGGGAAAGCTTCTTCTTTTGTACGAGATCTAGTCAATACTCCTGCAAATATTGTTACTCCACAATACTTACTAGAAAAAGCACAAGATATAGCGAAAGAGCATAATTTACAGATAACTGCACTCAATAGAAAAGAAATCAAAGAAAAAGGTATGAATGCATTTAGTGCAGTAGCTCAAGGTTCAGAAACAGAACCATACTGTATTCTACTAGAGTACACTCCACAAGCTAAAGAAAAAGAACAACCAATAGCAATTGTTGGAAAAGGACTTGTATTTGATAGTGGAGGAATAAGTATCAAGCCTTCTTCCAATATGCATGAAATGAAAGGAGATATGGCTGGAGCAGCAACAGCACTTGGTCTTGCAACCCTTCTTTCTGGAGAGTGTTCTCAACGTGTAGTTATAGCTCTTGCATGTGCTGAAAATATGCCAAGTGGAACAGCAACTCGCCCCGGTGATATTGTCACAACACTAAGTGGAAAAACAGTAGAGATTCTCAATACAGATGCAGAGGGAAGACTCGTACTATGCGATACCCTCACCTATGTACAAAATGAATATAATCCAAGCACAGTGATAGATATGGCAACACTTACAGGTGCATGTGTTATGGCACTTGGTGAAGAACTTACAGGTCTATTCACAGATGATGATGCCTTTGCTACCATGATTACAGAAGCTGGACATATATCAGGACAACAGGTATGGCGACTCCCAATGATGCAAGATATGTTCATAGAAGATATCACAAGCCCAATAGCAGATCTACAGAATATAGGTAAAAGTAGATATGCAGGTGCTACAACAGCAGCTCTCTTTCTTAAACAATTTATTCATAACAATGTACGTTATGCTCACTTAGATATTGCAGGAACTGCGTATTCTAGTGTAAAAAGCCCACTTACACTTGGAAGTGCAACCTCTGCTCCACTTGCTATGGTATTTACCCTTCTAACACACGTTCTTGCTGATAAGTAGAGAATGATATCTTATGTACACGGCATATGCTGTGTACAATAAGACCCCTTTATAATCCTAGTTTATAGCCTTGAATCAAAGATATTCAGATATAATTCTTGACATATTGAACAACCCACTTCTTTATCTACATATCTAACATAGATATCATAACTCTATCCCTTCTTTTCTATATCCCCTTGAAAATCGTATTATAGAGATTATATACAATGTATACATTGTCTTCGTAAGAGCGAACTACAATATATACAGAATCTATCATTAGAGCTATCACGATGATATCTCTTCCCCGTATACTAGATGCGATACAAAGTATTATAAGGAAAAGAATATCTATATATAGCCATGAGGAATATATGTCACAGAGCATTATGGAAATAAAACGGATACTTATATCAATAGAACAAATAACTCTATCTATCTATGAAAGTATACTATCCTCTCTTAGTGGAGCTACATTTACTATACATCATTTTTATCTTCTCATCATAGCATTACTAAGCATAAAAATACTCTTTTCAAAGAAAAAAACAGCTATCCCTAAAGCATTACAAGAACGTATTGCCACCTCCTTACGAGAAAAGAATGCAACAATAGATAAAGCAAAACTCTATATTCATATTTTTACAACAACCATAGCAGAGTATAGAAAGAATGTTGATCGTCTTTTAGAGAACAGAGCTTCTATACGTGGCGTACTCATCATACGCACTGCTGGTGGTAAAGTTCCTATCCTCACAACAGAAAGTTTCTATACCCTTCTCTATTGTGCAGTAGCATTCACTGATACGAAAAAACCATTTGAAAAAGATAAACAAAAACAGAGAAAATATATAGAAAAAGCACTTGGCTTTCTCCCAACTCTCGATAAAAACAGTACAAGTGAATATCACTCTTATATAACTCTTGCACAAATGACATCAAAAGAATTCGATATACACTCATTACAGAATGCATCATAAAAGTAGGTAGAATGTATACTATCTATAAGAGCGTATTTCTAAACTCTTCGATACGCTCTATTCCGATCTCTTTACAAAGTGTGACAAGTTCATCTACCAATTGAAAAGGAAACGTTGGATTCATAAATGTAGCAGTACCAATTTGAACGGCATATGCTCCAACAAGAATAAATTCTAATACATCTTGAGCAGAGCAAATACCACCGACACCAATAACAGGAATAGAAACAGCCTGAGCAACTCTATGGACACATTGGAGAGCAACAGGCTTAATACAAGGTCCAGAAAGCCCACCATAGATATTGGCAAGCTTTGGCTTTTTCGAGTAGATATCAACAGCCATTCCTTGTAGTGTATTGATGCAGGTAAGAGAGTTTGCACCATTATCTTCTGCAATACGAGCCATCTCAACAATATCAGTAACATTTGGTGTGAGCTTAACACTGACATGCTTTTTAGAAACACGTGTAACATGACTCACAACATCAGCTAACATAGCTTTATTTTGCCCAAAGAGAACCCCTCCCTCTCGGACATTAGGGCAAGAGACATTGAGTTCTAAAGCGTGAATAGCCGACTCTTCAGAAAGAATACGAGCAAGCTCTGCAAATTCGTGAACAGAGTTAGCATAGAGATTAGCTATAACAGTAGCACGTGTATCTTGTAATTGAGGTAGAATATGGGAAATGAGATACTCCACACCATAATTTTGGAGTCCAACAGCATTGAGTAAACCACCCTCTACCTCTGCTATACGTGGCATAGGATTTCCCACTCGAGGGCGTAGAGAAATTCCTTTAAGTACGATAGCTCCTAAAGAACCTATATCTCCATAGTTAGTAAATTCAAGTCCATAGCCAAAGGTACCAGAAGCCGTCATAATAGGATTCTCTAATGAGAGCATAAAAGAATCAGAACCCAATTGAACACGACAATCTACCATATATGCTCCTATATAAGAATATTATGTGCTACAAAGATAGGTCCTGCTGTACACGATTGTACATAGGAATCACTATATCGGCTATCAGAATAGCTATCCGTTGTTTTACAGACACACCCCAAACACGCACCGACACCACAGAACATTGTTTCTTCAAGAGATAGCTCTGCATAGATATCAAGCTCTATAGCAAGATTTCGGATATATCTCAAAAGAGGTAATGGTCCACAAGCAAGCACTTGTCCTTGTTTATATTGTAGCATAGTTGCTCGTATTTCATCTAAAAAGACTTGTAATGAAGATGAATTATTATCATGAAATGTACGACATGTTGTCATTGTAGAACACTCATTCAGAGGATAATTTTCCTCATCTATTCTATGTCCAAAAAGAAATGTAAGTGGTGTTCTATATTGATTAGTATATGTAACAAAGGGAGCAATACCAATCCCTCCAGCTATAAGAAGAGTCTCTTTTGTCGGAGGTGAAAATGAATTACCCAGTGGCCCCCACATATGAAGTACATCTCCTCTACTTAGAGTTCTTAGATGCTTCGTTTCCTTCCCCCGTATATGGATATAGAGTGTTACTGTCGATGAACCAATTGAAGCTATTGAAAATGGGCGTGCAAATGAGCATAGATGAGAAGAACCAAAATCAAGCATAATAAATTGTCCTGCAGACCAATGTTGTAACGGACTATGTGGTGAGAGAGTTATTTTATAAATAGGAGAACCAACACACATAGGTAGAAGTTCAACAATAGTAGCAGATGTATAAAGAGCATTTTGCATAGTGAGTGAATTGTAGCATATCTTTTATCAAGGAGCAATATTGCACACAATATTACCTACAAAGTCTGTCAATATTGCCATAGAACTTCCTGCAATATCACATAAAAAAGATACGACATACAGAGAATGTGAGACTTGCAAAATATCTCCATATATCTTATGATAGAACATTCATAGAGAAGGAGGAATCTAATGCTCACACTAAAGGTCTTGCCACTTGGTCCATTAGAAACCAATAGTCATATTATACATAATGAAACACATGCTATATTTGTAGATGTTGGTGGAGATCCTACTCCACTGCTCTCTTACATAGAGCGTCATTCTCTTACATTAGAAGCAGTATATATGACGCACCTTCATTTTGATCATATCTACGGGCTTTCACACGTCCTACGAAAACATGCTGTACCTGCATATGTATATGAAGAAGATTGTTACTTACTGAATCATGCTCTCCTTCGTCCTGAACTCTATGGACTCCCACCTCTCACTATAGATTATACCTTTACCTATATCGAACCAGGGCAACACACTATATTAGGAGAGCCAGTCGAGGTATCACACACCCCAGGACATACACGAGGAAGCCTATGTTACTACTTCCCTCAAAGTAAATTTGTTATAACAGGCGATGTCCTCTTCTATCAAACTATAGGGAGAACAGATTTGCCTGGAGGAGATTATCCTACACTAGCAACAAGTATACGGGAGAAACTCTTTATATTACCAGATGAAACTCTTGTATATCCAGGACACGGGAGATATACAACTATTGGACATGAAAAAGAATATAATCCAGCACTTGAAGAATTTTAATGTACAGATTGCACGTATTAAAGAGACAAGATAACAATCACTATCTCTATCCGACTCTTTACTAAAGCAACATATACGATTAAAAATGTATCTTTGTTATCTTTATATGATATCTAAAAATAGATTCTTGCTCTAACAAAGCATCACTCTATATCCTCATCATCATTCTCATATTGCTCTTTACGTTTTTTATATATTCTTTCAAAAAGAGAATATCCTGTACGAACATGTAAGTATAC
>CAMWXW010000010.1 GCA_947178315.1 uncultured Desulfovibrionaceae bacterium
CATTCAATTCGTATATAATATACAAGTCCTATTGCGAGGTATACAGATTATGCTTTATATCGATTAAGACATTCTACAATGTACTCTATATCTTTCTTTTGCATCACTGGACTTATTGGTAATGAGAGAACTTCTTCATGTATTTTCTCTGTAATAGGTAAAGAGAGAGAATTCCATTCTTCATAGGCAGGTTGTTTATGAGGCGGTACAGGATAATGAATAAGTGTTTCTATACCATTATCAGCTAGATATTGTTGTAATTGAGAGCGCTCTTTTGTTCGTATAACAAAGAGATGCCATACATGTGAGGATTCATTGGAACAAGAAGGAAGAGTGATATGAGGATTTGTAATATTCTCTCTATAATATTGTGCTATTTCTCTACGATATTGATTATCTTTATCAAGATGCTGTAGTTTTATTGAAAGTATACCAGCTTGAATCTCATCAAGGCGAGAGTTGTATCCTTTATATAGATGATGATATTTTTTATAAGAGCCGTAGTTAGCAAGAGCTTGTATTTTATGATACAGCTCTGTATCGTTTGTTGTGATTGCACCACCATCACCAAAACAACCTAAGTTCTTCCCAGGATAAAAGCTAAATGCACTTGCATCACCTAAATTACCAACACGTCGTTCTTGATAGTATGCACCGTGTGCTTGAGCAGAATCCTCAAGTATCTTCAGGGAGTGACGTTGTGCAATCTCCCATATGTTTTCCATTTCCACAGCTTGACCGTAGAGGTGAACAAGCATAATAGCTTTTGTTCGAGGAGTGATAGCTTTCTCTATCTTTGTACTATCAATGTTATAGGTGGTTATATCTGGCTCAATAAGAATAGGAGTACACCCTGCATGTGAGATTGCAAGTATAGTTGCAATGAATGTATTAGCAGGTACGATAATCTCATCACCACTTCCAAAACCATAGCCCCGTAAGAGAAGTTCAAGAGCTTCTAGTCCATTGCCAACGCCAAGTGCATGCTTTGTTCCGCAGTATTCTGCAAATGATGTACAGAAGGCTTCATTCTCTTCTCCTAAGAGGTATCTTCCCCGTGAGAGAATAGAGCGTATTTTTTCTTCTATAGCATCATGATATGGTGTATTTACAGCATGTAGATCTAAAAATGGTATCATATTATCTCCTTTTATATCTGGTTATTAGGTATTTGGATATCGTTTTATTTTGAAGAGAAGAAGAGTAAGGAGGGCAAAGAATATCGATACTCCATGTAGCCCAAGAGAAAAGCTATATTCTGTTCCCATATAGCCTAAAACAAGGGGAATAATTCCTGTTCCAAGTACACTTGCAAGTGGGCTTGTGAGTGAGATGATAATAGATTGATCTTCTTTTGAAAAAGAGTATGGAATAAGAGCAAACACAACTGGAAAGCCAAATGAACTTGCACCGGCTTGTAAAAATAACCCTATGATTTCAAGAGAGTATATGGGGGAAGCAAACATAGTGATAGAGAGTATCTGTATAATTATGAGCAGGATAAGAGAAAATTGTGGGGGATATTTATCAGCAAGACATCCTCCAAGAGGAACCATGAAAAGAGATGCAAGACGAGAAAGTGAAAGAATTGTATTAGCATGTTCTATAGGTAGACCTCGCTCCGATACAAGATAAACAGATGATATGCTATATATAGAAAATTCTGCTATTAAAATAGCCGTGTAAAATAGTGCAAAGATATATATCTGTGATTGCTTGAGCAAAAGAAAAGTATGTCGTAAGGAAACGGCCGGTGTAGGATATACACCCCCTGTACCGTAGAGAAGATACCAGAGACCAAAGAGCATGTTAAAAAATCCAACAAAGGCAATAGCACCACGCCACCCAAAATACTCACTATATACTGTAATCCATAGTGGAGTAACAATAAAAGAGATAATAACGCCAAGTTCAACATATGCAGTAGATGTTGCCCAATGTCGTCTATTGACAATTTGAGAGAGAATAGCAAGGTATGTAGGATTATAGACTCCAAAAAAAAGCCCAGCAAAAACTAAAATATATGTGATATGCGTAAAGCTTGACATAAGAGAGGAGAGAGATAAGAAGAAGCCACCACCAAAAAGAGATGCAACATAGAGCTTTTTAGGAGTAAAGCGATGTAAGAGAGAAGCACTAAAAAACATACTACACATTGCACCAATGGATTGATAGGTAAAGACTTGTGTTGAGACTGTATGAGTGAGTCCCATATCTTGTTCTATCATGACAAGGAGAGGAGAGAATAAACTGCGAGCAGAATATGAGAAGAATGATCCAATGCCAATGATAGCAACTAATAACCACGGTGTTTTTCTAGTGTCTTCCATATCCTTCTCAATATATAAATAGTATATCTATGAGGCTAATTGATATTTATTCTTTGTAGCAATAATATAACATATAAAGATATACATTTTATATGCCATCTACGACAGCATAGTATAAAAATATGTTGTTATCGAGAATACAATATGATGTGAATGTACAAGACGAGAATGAAGTCTAATGTTACTATAGATGATATTTTATTGTGAGAAAGTGCGTGTCTATCCTCACATCATAGCTATGTATACCATATCACTATATCTTTTGTAAAGAAAGGGATATCTTACTCTTCACTAGAAAGAGAGAGTGCTTCATTGCTATAGGGTGTATTACTTTGTATTGGTATATTAGGAGTAGGTTGAGGTTCTGTATTCATCAATGTACGAAGTGCAGTAAAACTTTCTTCTACTGATACTTTTGTTTTTACATTTTGAGTTAGGAATTTATTGATTTCTCCTTGTAATTCAATTGCTCTATCGAGTTCAGCATTCATTCCCACTGTGTATGCACCAATGCTAATCATATCTTCCTTTTGCTTATAAACAGAAATGTAGCGTAAGAGTGCACGCCCTGTATCTATAATATCACTTGGAACGAGGTCTTGACGTAATCTACTTACGGATTTCATAACATCTATTGCTGGAAAATGTCCTGAATCGGCAAGTTCTCGTGTAAGCACAATATGTCCATCGAGAATAGAACGCACGCTATCAGCTACTGGGTCGTTGAAATCATCTCCATCAACTAGTACAGTATAGATACCTGTGATGCTCCCTTTATCACTTCTCCCCGTTCGCTCAAGAAGCTTCGGGAGTTGTGCAAACACAGAGGGTGTATATCCTTTTGTTGTCGGAGGTTCGCCTATAGCGAGTCCTATTTCTCTTCCTGCCATTGCGAAACGGGTTACTGAATCCATCATAAGAAGGACGTCATTACCTAAATCACGAAAATACTCTGCAATTGCTGTTGCAGCGTATGCAGCACGCATACGTAAGAGAGCTGATTGATCTGATGTCGCAACAAGAAGAACAGAGTGTTCTAGTCCTTCTTTGCCTAAGTCTTTTTCTATGAACTCTATGACCTCTCTTCCACGTTCGCCAACAAGAGCTATCACGTTCACAGTTGCATTTGTATACCGAGCCATCATACCAAGGAGTGTAGACTTACCAACTCCAGAACCGGCCATGATTCCAACTCGTTGTCCTTTTCCCATAGTTAAGAGAGCATTGATAGCACGAACGCCTGTATCGACTATTTCATGTATACGTGGGCGAGTGAGAGGACTTGGAGGAGCATTGTAGATGCTACGTGCTTCATCAGTATACAGAGGACCTTTATTGTCTATAGGATTTCCAAAAGCATCTAATGTTCTTCCAAGAAGAGCAGTTCCCATAGGAAAGGTATCTGTGACTTCACTTACAGTGATAAGACTTCCCGGCATAATACCTCTCATATCACTAAAGGGCATAAGAAGAACAGTCTCTTCTTTGAAGCCAACAACTTCTGCAAAAATAGGTTCTTCCGTAAGAGAGGAGGGATAAATATAACATAGTGTACCAAGAGAGGCTTGGATTCCTTTTGCTTCTGCTATAAGCCCTACAATCCGAGTTATTCTACCATATTGCTCTGCAGAAGGGATAGATTGGAGACGTTCATGTGTATAAGGACTCATATAGAAGTACTGGATAGATGGAAGTTCAATATCTTTTACATCTGTATCTTCTTCATTCGCATTTTGTATAGTTTCTATGGAAGATGTACTCTCCTCATACTCTCCTTCATCTTGTGTGGGGTAGAGGAGTTCTTCTCTTTGCTCTTCACTCATGTTACTACCTTCTATTCTTTGACAAATTGAATGGTTGAGATAATTTCCATAACCTTTTCTTTACGCTTTTGTCTGTTGACGCTGATTACATTGATAGCATCTTCAAATTGACAGCTACCAAGTGGAATATCAGCATTTTTCTTTACATTCCATTGCTTGCTTGCAGGGTAGAGTTCATAAAGTGTGTGAAGGACATCGAGTACAGATTGAAAATCTTCAGGGTTCACAGAGATAATAAACTCTTTATCCATAGAGACAAGACGGAGTGCTTCTTCCAGTGTCTTATGTATTACTTCTGTATTTTGTTCTGTGAGGATAATACTTGTGATACGCTCAACAGCAAGCCCTATGACTTCTTTAATGTCTTCTTCCATTTGGGCATAGAGATTTTTACTATATTCTTCTATTGCATTTAAGATGGACTCAAAATAGCGAACGTACTCTATTGACGTTTTTTCTACTCGTGATTTTGCGCTTTTCTCTCCTTCACGAAATCCTTCTTCATGTGCTTTCTTTTTAATAGTCTCTGCTTCACGCAAGGCCTCTTCTAGTATTTTACTTGCTTCTTCTTTTGCCTTTGACTTTACACGCTCCATGTACTCTTTTTCTGTCGTCTCGTCCCATAGAGGAGCATAGATAAGCTGTTGTGTATTTTTCTCTGCAAAAGTTGTTTCTCTCGCTTCATTTGTACCATAAAAAATTCTATGCTCATCTTTATTTTTAGGTCTGTTTTGATTAAATGAGGACATCATTTGCTCCACGAGATATCATAATCTTACCATCTGCTTCAAGAGTACGTACAACTTTGACAATGCGTTGCTGTGCAGCTTCGATATCTGCAACACGAGCAGGCCCCATGACTTCCATATCTTCTTCTAGCATTTTTGCAGCTCGTTCAGACATATTGTTAAATATCTTTGTCTTGAGTTCGCTTGAGGCTGTTCGTAAGGCCATTGCGAGATCTTGCATATTGATTTCTTTTAACATCTCACGTATTCCTTTATCATCGATATCAATGATATCTTCAAAGACAAACATGAGTTCACGTATTTTTGAGGCAATCTGTGGATTCTCTTCTTCGAGTTCTGTTAAGACTAATTCTTCTGTAGCTCTATCTGTTGCATTTAATATCTCTGCTACTGTTCCGATACCACCAACTTTTCTTCCTTCAGTGCCTCCCATTGCCATGATTTGTTTTTGTAGTGCATTATCTACATCATGTAGTATTTCTTCTGGGATTGCATCGAGTGTCGCAAGTCGTTTTGTCACCTCTATTTTCAAGCCTTCTGGGAGTTGCATGAGGACTTCAGCAGCTTTTTCACTCTGTAGATGACCAAGAATGAGAGCAACAGTTTGTGGGTGTTCATTGCGAAGTATCTGTGAAAGAATACGGGGACTCACGGTAGAGAGCTCTTTGAATGGTACTGTTTCTCTTTCAAGGTTAAGGGTATCGAGAATATATTTAGCTGTTTCTGTATCCAGTGTTTTATTGAGTACTCGTTTTACAGTCTCTCTTCCTCCAGTTACAGCTTCTACCATTGAAGAAAGTGCTATATGGAATTCTTGCATGATTCCTGTTACTGTCTCTGTATCAACTGTTTTGAGGTTGAGTATTGATTTTGATATCGCTGTTACCTCTTCTTTCTCCAAGTGCTTGAATGTTTCTGCTATGAACTCATCTCCCATGGAGAGCAAAACTATTGCTACTTTGTCTGTGCCACTAAGAGTTTCGTTTTTTGTCTGTGCTATTGCCATCGTTTATCCACCCCCTAAATATATTCACTACATGTTCTATATTGCTATCTGCCAATTCTTGCATGTTGAGTTTGAGATCCTCCATGCTACGCAGTCCATCTATTGGCTCTAACTCAACTAGGAAGTCCTCATTATTCCCACTTACAAGAAGAGGATCGAGTGTTTCAAGATATGTTTGATGCTCATCTTTCGGCGCAATAAATGCGACGACAAGAGGACGAACTACTAAGATGAGGAAGAGGAAGATAAGAACTCCATTTAAGAGAATGAGTCCCAAGCTTCCTATCTGATCGGTTACAAGCTGGAGTGCTCCACTCTCAGTATTAAATGCTTCTGATGTTGCCTCAGAGATAAATGCTGCAGAGCTTACTTCTAATGTATCACCTCGTGTTGAATCAAAACCGACAGCACTTGCAACAAGATTGCGTATTGTTTCAAGCTCTTCTGAAGAGCGAGGAGTAAATGTCTGTTCTTTTGTTTCCTCATTTGTGGTATATGTTCCATCGACAATAACAGCAATGGACAAGCGTTCTACTGTTCCTGTTGAGGTAATGATATTTTGTTCTTCTCGGCTGACTTCATAGTTAATTGTTTTGCTTGAGCGTGAACTTTCTTGTGTGCTTGTCCCAGAGTTTTCATCTGCTCTAAAGTTGACATTGGGATTACCGACTGCTAAGTTAGAGCTTCCTCGCTCTGTATTATCTACTGTTTGTTCGCTACGAATTGCTATTTTATCTGGATCATAATTTTCTCTACGTATTGTCTTTTGACTAAAATCGATCTCTGCACTCACCTTTGCTATTGCTTTTTTGAATCCTAGCATTGGAGTAAGTAATTCTTCGATCTTTTTCTCTATATTATCTTGAAAGCTCATCTTGTATTCAAGCTGTGTTGTTGTCATTCCTTGCAACGTGTCGCCATTTGATGGACTAAAGAGTGTCCTTCCTGCTGTATCTACGATAGATATATTAGACGGAGTGAGTCCTTCAACAGACATGGAGAGGAAATTGACGATAGTTTGAGTTTCTTTTTCTGATACCTGTATACGAGGGTTTACAGTGAGCACAACAGAAGCTGATGGTTTTGCCTCTTCCTCTACAAAAAGACTGTGTTTAGGAAGGACAAGGTGAACTCGTACTTTTTCGACAGCAGGAAAGGACATAATACTGCGAGCAAGTTCATTCTGAAGAGCACGTTGATAATTGATTTTTTGTATATAATCAGTTTGTCCAACTTGTACGTCATCAAAGATTTCAAAACCTTTTCCTGTTCCGACCATGGTAGGGTCTCCGGCTATTTGAAGACGTACTTTACTCATCATTGCCTTAGGTATAGAGATATCTTTATCATTATTGCTCAGCTTGTACGGGATAGCGTTATCAGAGAGATATGTTATGATAGTATTTGCTTCTTCTAAGCTTACATTGGAATAGAGTATTTGATATTCATCTCTATTAAGCCAGAATAACATTGCTATGAATATTGAGATTGAAAGAATCATTGCTCCTGTTATAATGATTCTTTTCCCTATGCTAAATGCTTTCCATAGCTGTTCTAAACGTTTCATTAGATTATTCATACTATCCCTCTCTCTTCAGCTCCTTTTTTGTTGAAATTCGTATTATGAGGGGGTATAAGAAATCCTATACCCACAGGTTGTTATAATTGCATTTGAGATAATTCTTGGTATATTTCAAGAACTTTATTGCGTACTGCAGTTGTTAACTGTACAGCTGTACTTGCTCGTTGCATTGCTATCATGAGATCGTGGACATTGTTGTTTTTACCAGATGCAAAATCTTCTATAGCTTTGCTTTTTTCGATTTGAAGGTCATTCACACCTCGAAGAGAATTTTCTAAAATATCTGTAAAGCTCTCTTTTGTTTTCTCGGAAGGTTGCTCCACTTTGCTTGTAATTGCAGTGAAACGCTCTGTAAATGCCCTACTATTCCTTTCATACGCCTCTATTGCTCTTGTTATATTCATGTATCCTCCTCTATGAGCCTATTTCTAGGGCTTTCATATACATTGATTTTGCTACCTCTATTGCTGTTGTATTTGCTTCATAGAGTCGCTGTAGATTCATGAGGTTTGCCATCTCTTCAATCGGATTGATATCTGGAAGTGTAACATAGCCTTCTGTATCTGCATCGGGGTGAGAAGGGTCATATTTTCGTGTGAACACATTTTCTCTCACTATACCAGTGACACGAACACCTTGTAGTTCTCTCATGAACTCGCTTTCCATCTTTGGACTCACTGGATTATCAAGGCTTTGTGATGCTATGGTTGCAACTCGTTTTCTATATGGTCCACCTTCTCTTGTTCGAGTAGTCTGTATATTAGCAAGATTCATTGATGCTACATTGATACGTGTTTTTGTTGCACGCAGTGCTGAAGCAGAGATATCAAGTGATGTCATAAAATCCATACTTATCTAACCTCCTGAATCACTTGCTGGAGTCCTGTATAGCCACTTTTTACTACTTGAGTAAGGGCTGCATATTTAAGGTTGATTTTTGTTAGCTTTGTCATTTCTTCTTCTAAGTTCACACTATCTAGTCCCCATAGTGTGCGAAGTTCTGAGTCTTGTTCAATTGTAGGGTGGAAGCCATCGAGAGATAAGCGTGATGGAAAATGAGAAGGATGAGTTGCAGAGATATGTCCTTTTGCATCAAGATTGAGTTTCTCTTGTAGTGCCTCTTCAAATCGAAGGTCTTTTGCCCTGTATGAGGGTGTATCTACATTTGCAATATTGCTCTGTACAATATTTTGGCGTTGTGTATAGAGATTTAATATCCCTTCTGTAAATGCTTGTGTGCTATTTACTATGCCCTTCATAGAGATTCTCCTTAGTATTTTCTCTCTCAAGTATGGGATTGCATTTTTTGTTCCTTTACGCTATATTGATTGATACTCAAGTAAAATATCATGAATATATGCTGTGTATTCTCTTTTTTTGATATGTTTCTTTTATTTTTATTAGTAAAGGAGAAGGCACGTTGACGTTCCACCTCATAGGGCTTGTAGACTGTGTATACTATGGAATGAGAATGGAGAAAAAAGAATATAATGAAGGATATAGCTTGTTAAAAATGATATTATTGTTTACACTATAAATCGTATTTGTGTCATTATCATTATGAAAGAAGAATGGAGAATTACATATGAAAAGATATCTCACTACAATAGCTCTTATTTCTCTTGTTGGTTGTTCTTCGCAAGTCCCGAATGGTGGCTATTATCAAAACTTGGCATACTATAACAACAATGTACGTGGGAAAGAGCAATATGCTCAGCGTTATCGTGATACAACTGCTGAGTTAAAAGAAACGTTATATAAAGAGAGAGAGTGGAGTAAACGACAACTAGCACAAAAAGATGCTACTATTGAAGGATTGCGTAAAGAACTGTATCAAACACGAACCTATGTAAGTGAGCTTATGTCTCAACTTAGTGCTGTAAATAGAGAACAGCAACGAGCTATTCCACTCTATGAGCAAGAATCCTCTTATGAACAAGTAGAGTATTCTGGACAACAGTCTGCAAATAATATCATTTATGTAAGTGCCTCTCCTGAAGTGCGAGAGCCGATTACACGTTCCTCTCTTACAATACAAGAAGACTCACAAGAAGTGCCTGCATTAGTGAATCCTACCCCACGTATGACGCCTCCTGTACAAGATATAGTTGAACCTCAAGAAGAGAACAAAATACCTCTTGTATCTACACCTGCTCAAGAACAAGTTCAATCAGCACCTTCCCCTGTACAAGAAAAGAAGTCTGCTAAGGATTTGAAACGATCTTCGCAAACTCGTAGTTCAAAAGTTGCGTATGAAGAAGCAATGGACGTATTGAAGCAAAAACAATATGAGAGAGCTAGAACTCTCTTTGATGCTTTTATAAAGAACTATCCAAAAGATGCTCTTCTTCCGAATGCGTGGTACTGGAAAGGAGAAACCTTTTATAGTCTAGGTGATTATGCTCAGGCTGTTACTACATTTATGCATATTGTGAATACATATCCAAAAAGTCATAAAGCGCCTGATGCTCTCTTAAAAATAGTTATGTGTTACTCTGCATTAAAAGATACTGCTAATGCTAGGAAATATAAAGAGGCTTTAATCAATTCATATCCAAAATCAAGCTCTGCAAAAAAAGTTAAACAGATGGTATTGTAATAGGTGTCTCATGAGAAAAGTCCTTGCAAAAAATATAAAAAACTTATACCATAATAGGGAATATATATTTTGTAGAAAATAATCCATATATAGCCTCTCATACCATCGAGAGGCATATTGTTTGAATATCAAGCGTCGTTATATAAAATGACTTCTTTTTCTTAAGTAATGGAAATTTGGTGGAGGAGGGTCTGTTTTGAGTCAGTTTACAAAAAATCTTGCAATATGGTTGTTAATTGCTTTTGTCCTTATCACTGCTTTTAATATGTTTTCTCAAGTGCCAACAGCTGGAACTATGTTGCCGTATAGTGAATTTATTAAGCAAGTCAATGCTGGAGCTATTAGTTCCGCTGAAATTCAAGGAAGAAAGATTGTTGGTACTACAAGACAAGGATCCAAATATCAAACATATGCACCTGCTGATTTAGAATTAGTCCCGTTACTCATTAAAAACAATGTCCTTGTTAAAGCACTTCCTCCTGAAGAAAGTCCATGGTATATTACAGTACTTGTCTCTTGGTTTCCTATGCTTTTGCTCATCGGTGTATGGATATTTTTTATGCGACAAATGCAAGGTGGTTCTGGAAAAGCTATGTCCTTTGGACGCTCTGTGGAAAGGGTAATGAAAAAGTAATTGCGTTTACGGTCAAAGGAGGTTGAGGGGGTGTAGGAGGA